>NZ_JBFBBQ010000018.1:0-126212 GCF_040682775.1 Amycolatopsis sp. NPDC051106
GGACAAGAGGTAGGGCACCCGGGCGGGCTGGAGCAGGACCGGTCCGCGGGACGTACCGGTCCGGGCACCTCGGCGTTCGGCGAGACCCATGCCCGAACTCTGCGACCGCACGCCCTGGTTGCCGATGGGTCCTTGGTCCCCCGGGGAGCAGGTCTCCCGGTCCTTTCTGCGTCGGGCGACTCGTCGACGCCGCCGCCGGTCGAGGAGCGCGACGTCTTCCGTCCTTGGACGGGGAGCAGTTCGGCCCGGTGCCGAGCATCCCGGATACTCGGGGCGTCGCCGTCATGATCGCCCTGCAGGTGTCGATCCCCTACCTCCCGCTGATGAACGAGCCGTCGGAGTGGCTGCGCCCGGCGTCGGGCGTTCGGAAACCGGCCCGGAAACACCGCTGTGGCTCACGCATCGCGGTAGGATCGGGGGGACAGCGCCGGAGCGCCCAGTCCCTGCCCTCGCGACGATCGACCGCCAAAGACGGCCGCATCTGTCCACCAGCCGCGCGTAAGTCGTCACAGCGGTGAGGGTCAGTAGCGGTCGGCAAAGTCAGGAGCCCCGATCGTGAGGCGCAGAACACTCGATCTTCATCGTCTCCGCTGCCCACTCGCGGAACCCGGTGTGGTTCGTGCGGCCAGGGAGGCGCCCGGAGGGCGCGAGTCCCCGACACGCCGGTATCCGCCGCTGACCGTGGCGACAGAACAATGTGGACGGACGCTCGTGCTCGTCGTGGAGGGTGACGTGGACCTGCGCACCGCCCCCGCGGTGCGCCAGGCACTCGAATCGGCGTTGGGCCGGCGGCCGTGGCGGCTGGTTGTCGACCTGTCCCGCGTCCAGTTCCTCGATTCCGCCGGACTGGAGGTCCTGCTGGCCGCACACCGGCAAGCCGCACCGCGCACCGACCTGCGGCTGGTCGCCACCACCCGCGCGACTTGGCGCCCCATTCAGATCACCCGGCTGCACGAACAACTGGCCATCCACACCTCGCGGGCGGAGCCCATCGCCGCGCCCGCCCGACGCGGAAATAAAGACCGCCCTCCCCGAGGCGAAACCCACCAATCCGTCCCCTCGCTCGAATCGGCACCGTCATGACCACAACCGAACACACCTCGCCACCACAACTCTTCCCGGCAGGACCGAAACCCATCGTTGACGGGGAGCATTCCCGGTCCGAGCTGGTCACCATCCGGATCTTCCTGCTCGCCCCGTTCCTCGCCCTCATCTCGGTCGTGGTCCTGGTGTGGGGCTGGGGCTTGAGCTGGCTCGACATCGGCATCGCGACGGGCTTCTACTTCGTCACCACGCTGGGCGTGACCGTCGGCTACCACCGCTACTTCACCCACGGCGCGTTCACCGCCACCCGCGCCCTGCGCATCGCGCTCGCGGTCGCCGGCGGCCTGGCCGCACAGGGTCCGGTGATCAGCTGGGTCGCCGACCACCGACGGCACCACGCCTTCTCCGACCGCGAAGGCGACCCGCACTCCCCCTGGCTCTACGGCACCTCACCGCTCGCGCTGGCCCACGGGTTCTGGCACGCCCACCTCGGCTGGCTCTTCGGCCGCGACAAGACCAACATCGCCCGCTTCGCCCCCGACCTGGCCGCCGACCCCGACATCCGCCGGGTGGACCGGCTCTTCCCGCTGTGGGTTGCCGCCACCGTGCTGGTCCCGGCTGCGTTGGGCGGTGTGATCGGCGGCTCCTGGTGGGCCGCGCTGACCGCGTTCCTCTGGGCCGGGCTGGCGCGGGTGTCCCTGCAGCACCACGTCACCTGGTCGGTCAACTCGATCTGCCACATGATCGGCACCCGCCCGTTCACCAACCGCGACCGCTCCGCCAACTTCTGGCCACTGGCGATCCTGTCGATGGGCGAGTCCTGGCACAACTCCCACCACGCCGACCCCACCTGCGCCCGCCACGGCGTCCTGCGCGGTCAGATCGACATCTCCGCCCGCGTCATCCGCATCTTCGAAAAACTCGGCTGGGCCACCAAAGTCCGCTGGCCCACCCCGCAACGCTTGGCCAGGATGTCCGCCCCGCACCGCGGCAACCGCAAGGCCGCCGGGTGAACCACAGCCGTTCCGCGCTCACCCCGTACAGAAGGCGAGACCGTCGATGTTCACGATGACCGAATCGGCCACCGAAGCGATCAACCAGCTCACCTCGGCCCAGAACGTCCGAGCCGAAGGCGGCCTGCGCCTGACCCTCGACGGCCCGCCCGAGGAAGGCGCCGAACTGACGGTCGAGGTCGCCGCGCACCCGATGGCCGGCGACCGCGTCGTCACCACCGCGAACACTCAGGTGTTCCTCGGCCGCGAGATCCGGGTCCATCTTGCCGACAAGGTCCTCGACGTCCGCAAAGACATCGACGGGCACTACACCTTCCTGATCACGACCCCGAACTGACGGTCGCTCAGGGCGTGGGTGACTGGACGACCATGAGCGGGCACGTGGCGTGGTGGATCAGGGCCTGGCTCGTCGAACCCGTCAGCATGCCGGAGAAACCGCCGAGGCCGCGGCTCCCGACCACCAGCAGCTGGGCGTCTACGGAGTGGTCCAGCAGGCACCGCACCGGGTGGTCCCGTGCGACGACGCGCCGCACCACGACGTCCGGGTACTTCTCCTGCCAGCCGGCGAGCCGTTCCGCCAGGAGTTCGCGTTCGTTCTCCTCCAGGGCGTCGAACTCGCTCAGCAGCTGCTGACCGAGGGTGTGCGCGGTGCCCGCGGAGACCGACAGCCAGCTGTGCACGGCGACCAGGTCCGCGCCCCGCGACGATGCCTCGTCGAAGGCCACCGCGATCGCGGGCTCGTTCGCGGGGGAACCGTCCATGCCGACCACCACCGGACCGTTCTCACGGCCGCCGCCGCGGACCACCACGACCGGGCACCGGCCCCGCGCGACCATCGCCACCACCGTGGAACCGGTCAGCATGCCGCTGAACCCGCCAAGCCCCCGGGAGCCGAGCGCGACCAGCCGAGCATCAGCCGAGGCCTTGAGCAGTTCTGTCACCGGGCCGCCCGTCGCCAGGTCGGCGTGGATCTCCAGGTCGGGATGGGCCGACCGGATGGCCTCGTCGGCGTCGGCGAGCCACTGACGGCCCTGCGTTTCCAGCACCTCGGAGAATCCGTCCGGTGGCCGGACACCGGCGCCGTAGGACAACGCAGGTGGTGACACGGCGTGCACGACCCGCAGCGGCAGGTGCCGGCGCGCGGCCTCGTCCCCCGCCCAGCGCGCGGCCTGCAGCGCCGAAGCCGATCCGTCCACGCCGACGATGATCTGCTGCCTGGTTGTGGTGTCGGCCATGAGAAGAACTCCTCGGCTGTCGCGGACTATCGGAATTCCGAGTCTGTTCCTCCGGGAGATCTCGGCACTAGAGGATTCCACCGCGTTCCGCAGGGACTTTCTTCCCTGCCTCCCCGCGTGGAACCGTCCGGGCAGTGCACCAAAGTCACCGTGATCCGGGGATTTCGGCACCAGCGTCCGGACCGGACGACGGCTCATGCTCTGGCCACAACCGAAAAGGAGATCACGATGTCCGTCCAGGACCGCGGCCCGTCCCTGACCACTCCCTTCATGCCTGACCAACCGGAAGCACGGACTGCCGAACGGCCTCGGCCCGCCTCATCGGCTCGCGGCTCGGCACTGGCCGTCCTGCGCATCGTGATGGGCCTGACGTTCCTCTGGGCCTTCTTCGACAAGCTGTTCGGATTGGGCTACTCCACGAGCTCGGCGCAGGCGTGGATCAGCGGCGGCTCGCCGACCAAGGGATTCCTCGGCCACGTCCAGGTCGGGCCGATGCAGTCGATGCTGCGCGGCTGGGCCGGTGCCGGCTGGGCCGACTGGCTGTTCATGCTGGCCCTGCTCGGCCTCGGCGTCGCCCTCCTGCTCGGGGTGGCCCTGCGCCTGGCCGCCGTCTCCGGCACGGTCCTGCTCGCTCTCATGTGGATCGCCGAATGGCCGCTCGCACAGTCCACGTCGGCCGGGACGGCCACGTCGTCGACCAACCCGCTGATCGACTACCACCTCGTGTACCTCGTCGTGCTCGTCGTCTTGGCCGCCTTCGCCGCGGGTGACACCTGGGGTCTCGGCCGTCGCTGGGCGAAGGTGGATCTCGTCCGCCGCACCCCTTGGCTCCGCTGACAAGGCCTTTCACGTCCACAACGGACACCTGTCGTGTCGGCGACGTTGTTGCCGGCACGACACTCGTCACCACAGGAGACACCTTGCAGCTGAAGCCGACAGTCAGCGACGTGATGACCCACGAGGTGATCACCGTCGCGCCGGAACTGCCGTTCAAGGGCCTCGTCCAGGTGATCGTCCCAACGGCATCAGCGCCGTCCACCTGACCAAAGAGGGCTGGCGCAAGGCCGCCGGTCAGACCGCCGCCAAACTCCGCGGAAGTCGATCGCGCTGGCGGTGGCGTGCCTGGTACCCGGACACCGAAAGTCCTCAACCAAGAGGCACTCCGGCCCTCCCGGTGAGCGCGCCGCCGGTGCGAGGGTCGAGCCGTCAGAGAAACTCCACACCGATCGCGAAGCAGGCTGATGATGGACCGAGGATTCTCGGACGACTTCACCGTCAAGACCGCGGTGGCCATGGCGGTCCGCGCCCCGTCCGTGCACAACTCCCAGCCCTGGTCCTGGCGGATCGGCCCCAGTTCCCTGCACCTGTACGCCGACCAGGACCGGCGGCTGGCGGAGACCGATCCGGACGGCCGGGACCTGCTGCTCAGCTGCGGCGCCGCTCTGCACCATCTCCGGGTGAGCCTGGCCGCGCTCGGCTGGGCCGCCGACGTGCTCCGGTTCCCGAACCCGGACGAACCCGACCACCTCGCGGCCATCACCCTGCACCAGCACGAACCGTCTCAGGACGAGGTCGCGATGGCCGCGGCGATCCCGCGGCGGCGCACCGACCGGCGTCGCCTCAGCTCATGGGCGGTGCCCGGCGGACACACCGAGGCGATGGCCAAGGCCGCGTCTTCGGAGGGCACCGTGCTGCAGGTGGCCGAGAACAAGGCCCGCTACCACCTGGCGACCGCGATCGAAGAAGCGTCCCGGCGCCACGCCGAAGACCCCGCTTACCGCACCGAACTCGAGGCGTGGAGCGGGCGCCACTTCGCGCCCGACGGCGTCCCGGCTCGCAACTCCCCGACGCCGGACGACACCCCGGGCGCGCTGCGGGCCCGGGCGTTCGCCGACCCGCTCCTGACCCAGCCGGCCGACGCCAAGGCCGAGGACGACGAGACCGTCCTGCTGGTGCTTAGCACCGCCTCCGACGACCGGATGTCGCGGCTGCGCGCGGGCGAGGCGACCAGCGCGGTACTGCTGACCGCCACGGCTTTCGGCCTGTCTTCCTGCCCGTTCACCGAGCCGCTGGAGATCGCCGACGTCCGCGAGTCCGTCACCGAGAACGTGACCGGCGGTTCGTACCCGCAAATGGTGTTGCGCATCGGCTGGGCGCCGGCCAACGCCGACCCCCTCCTCGCGACTCCGCGGCGCGATCTCGCGGACGTCTTGCAGCCGCTGGAAGCGCCGCCGAAGAACCACTTCCGTTACCAGAGCCATTAGCGGGGACCGCTCCGTGGCGAGATCGACCAGGCCGAATACCCACGCCGACCGCGCACCAGCCTGCTTCGGCGTGCAGCAGGCCGAGCAGCAGCCGGGGTGTCGTCGTCTTGCCGGCGCCGTTCGGGCCGAGGAAGCCATGCACCTCCCCGTTCCGACAGTCAGGTCGAGCCCGTCGAGTGCCCGAGTACGTCCGAAGGATTTCCGGAACCCTTGCTCTCGATCGCGGCGGTCATCGCGCTCCTCCCCTGTGCCCTTCGGGGAACAGCTCGCCGAGGGGCAGCCTCGGCGAGGGAGCCGCGGGGACCTCGGGGTTGCCGAAACGGAAGATCGCCTGCGGCACCCCCGGCAGGACCAGCTCCGAGACCAGGCGGGCGCGGAAGCCGGTCAGGTGCAGGGGCTGGGTGATCACCGAACCGACGAGCGCCTTCGCCGTCGCGGTCAGCCAGACGCGCTGCAGCGCCGTCCCGGCGGCCAGGTGTTCGGCCCGGGTGTCGCCGTCGGTGCAGACGACCAGGAGGTTCTCCGCGGCCAGCCGGTCGGCGAGCACGGCGTCGTCGGGTACCGGAGTGTCGGTACGCACCAGCCCCGCCACCGGCAGGGCTTCAGCGCTCAGTGCGTCCTCGGGGACGCCGTCCCCGGTCGCCAGCGGGCCTGTGGTGTGGGCGGTCCACATCGCGAGCTCACGCTGGTAGCCGCGGTCTTCGCGGAGCACCCGGGTGGCGAAGCCGAGCAGCTGGGCGAACTCGTCCAGATGCGCGGGCACCACCAGATGCACACCGGTCGCCTCCCCGGCCGCGACCAGCGCCCTGTGCACTGCCGCCGCCACCCGGCTGTGGGAGAACTCGTGCCGATGACTGCGGCGGCGGGCGATGGCATGGTAGAGCGCGAAGTCCCGGTCGGAGACCGCACGCGGACGGCCGATGGTCACCGTGGCCACGGCGTCTTCTTCGTCTTCCCGGAATGCGACATGGCAGTCCCGCCCGAGCACGCGCAACGCGAGTTCGAGGTTGGTGAGCGCGGCGCCGCAGGACATCATCCGGTCCCGGCCGAACGGGTCCTGCCGTCGCAGCACAACGCTGCGACGTTCCAGCAGATCCACCTCGGTACCGCGGACGAGCAGCTGCCACGGCTGGCTGTTGTGCACCGAGGGCGCGCGGCTCACCGCTCGGGCGAGCGTGCCGATCTGTTCGGAGGTCAGTGCTGCCGGTGCTACAGCGGTCATCGCGGTCCCTCCGGTACGCGGAGCCGGACGCTCCGCCTGAGTCATCGTGGGCCCTCGCCGGGGGCCGGCGCCGGAGCACAAAGTCCCGGTTGCGGCGGAATTCGGCCTCTACCAGCGGCCTCGGTGGATGGCGCACGATCGCAGTGACATCGAGGAGAAAGCAGGAGCCGCCATGAATTCGCCACGTCCGCACACGGGCCGGGTCATCGTCGTCGGGATGGACGGGTCGCCCCGCGGCGAATTGGCCTCGAGGTGGGCGCTCGAAGTCGGCGCCCACGCCGGAGACGTCGTCCGGGCGATCCTCGTCCGGACCCGGGACACCCTGCTACCGGGCGCGTCGCTCGCGCTGCAGCCGCACGGGCGAGTCCCGGAGTACTCGCTGGAGGACCACGTCGCCGGCCTGGGTATCGACACCGCCGCCACGGTGGAGGCCCGCACGGTCCACGGCGACCCGGCGACCGAACTGGTGACGGCTTCGGCGGACGCGGACCTGCTGGTTCTCGGCACCCACCGCGGTGGCGCGATGGCGGACCTGGTGCTGGGCAGTGTCGGACGCGAGTGCGTGCGCTTCTCCCGCTGCCCGGTGGTCGTCATCACGCCGGAGCCGGCACACCACCTCACCCTCGCCTGATGTCGTTGAAGGCCGACCTACCGGGCCGAAGCCGAACACGATGGATCGGCGTGGCCAGCCGAACTCTCAGCCGCCGCGGGTCGCCCGGCGGAAGAGTTCGTCCGCGCCCCACACCAGTACCGGCATCGGCAGCATCAGCGCGATCACCCACGCCGGCAGCGCCGCCGTGCCGAACATCGTCTGCAGCGGCGGCAGGTAGATCAGCGCCGCCGCGAAGACCAGCTCGAACGCGATACCGCCCAGCAGCAGGCGGTTCGTCGTGAGGCCGACCGCCCGCAGCGACACCCGCTCCGTGCGGGACGCGAACGCCGTGCCGATCTGGCAGAACACGATCGCCGCGAAGGTCGCCGTCGTCGCTTGGAGGTACGCCTGGTGCAGCGGCGCGCCCGGCGAGACGTCCGCACCCGGGTGCCAGCCCGCCGCGTACAGCACCGCGAAGTACGCGCCCAGCACCAAGATCCCTGACAGCAGACCCATGATCCCCCACGCGCGCACCAGCATCCGCCCGGTGACCACGCCTTCCGACCGCCGGCGCGGACCGCGGGCCATCAGGCCGGGCTCCGCCGGCTCACGACCCAGCGCCAGCGCCGGCAGCGTCTCCGTGCCGAGGTCGATGGCCAGGATCTGCAGCACCGTCAGCGGCAGCGGGATCATCCCACCCGACACCGCGAACAGCAGGAACGGCAGCACCTCCGGCACCGCGTGCGCGAAGATGTAGAGCACGAACTTGCGGACGTTGTCGAAGACCCGCCGCCCCTCCCGCACCCCGGCGACGATCGTCGCGAAGTTGTCGTCGGTGAGCACCACCGTCGCCGCTTCCTTCGCGACGTCCGTGCCGCCGACGCCCATCGCCACGCCGATGTCGGCCCGGCGCAGAGCCGGTGCGTCGTTGACGCCGTCGCCGGTCATCGCCACGACCTCGCCGCAGTCGCGCAGCGCGTCGGCGATGCGCAGCTTGTCCTCCGGCGCGGCGCGGGCGAACACGATCTCCCCGCCGGCGGTGAGTGCCTCGTCGAGGGCCGGCTCCGGCATCTTCGCGAGTTCGTCGCCGCTGATCACGCGGTCCGCGCCGATCCCGACGCGGCGGGCGACCTCCGCCGCCGTCCGGCCGTTGTCGCCGGTCACGACGTGGACGGTGATCCCCGCCGAATGACAGTTCGCGACCGCGGCGGCGACTTCGGGACGCGGCGGGTCGACGAGCCCCACCAGCCCCAGCAGGCACAGGCCCGACTCAGCTTCCTCGCGGCTCCCGGGGACCGCGGGCACGCCGCGGCGGGCGACGGCCAGCACGCGCAGGGCCCGGCCCGCCATCTCGTCGACGCGCTCGCTGATCCGTTCCCGCAGCGCGGGCGTCAGCGGGAGTTCGGCGCCGCAGGCGTCGAAAACCGACGAGCACCGGGGCAAGACCTGCTCAGGCGCGCCCTTGGTGGCCACGAACAGCGAGCCACCAATGGAGTCCACAGTGGACATGCGTTTGAGCCGGGGGTCGAACGAGTACAGGGTCAGCCGACCGGTCTCCCGGGTCGTCGGCTCGAGGGCGGTCCCGTGGCCGGCCGCGTAGCCCAGCAACGCCAGCTCCGTCGGGTCGCCGCTGTCCGAGGCGAGGTCGGCGGTGCTGCAGCGGGCGAGCGACGCGGCCAGCACGCCCGCGTCCTCCAGGGTCACGCCCAGCCCGTCCCGGACCTCTTCGACGTGCATCGCGTTGCGGGTCAGGGTCCCGGTCTTGTCGGTGCAGATCACCGTCGTGGAGCCCAGGGTCTCCACTGCGGAGAGCCGTTTGACCAGAGCGCCTTCCTTGGCCATGGACCGTACGCCGGCGGCCAGCGCAAGCGTGATCGTCGGCAGCAGGCCCTCGGGGACGTTCGCGACGAGCAGGCCGATCGCGAACACGAACGCCGCCGACCACGACAGCCCGGCCAGCCAGCCCAGCGGCAGGAACGCGATGCCGACCACGACCGCGACGCCGGCGATGAGCCACGCGACGCGGCGCACCTGCCGCTCCAGCGGGCTCTCCTCCCGGCCCACCCGGGCCGACAGCGACGCGATCCGGCCGATCTCGGTGTGCCGCCCGGTGGCGTGCACCACCGCGTGCGCGGCGCCGGCGACGCACACCGTGCCGCTGAACACGAGCACCGGCGACTCCAGCGGCCGGGACGCGTCATCGAGTACGTCGGCCATCCGCGTCACCGGCGCCGACTCCCCCGTCAGCATCGAGGCGTCGACATCGAGGGTGCCCTCCACGAGCCGGGCGTCGGCCGGGACGCGGTCGCCCTCGGCGAGCACCAGCACGTCGCCGGGCACGATCTCGGTCGCGGGGACGTGGCACACGCTGCCGTCGCGCAGGACCGAAGCGCGGTCGGGCAGGTAGCGGCCGAGGGCTTCGACGGCCTTTTCCGCCTGTTGTTCCTGGAAGAAGGCCAGCAGGCCGTTGAGCAGGATGACCCCGACGATCGCGATCGCGAGGCTGGTCGTCCCGGCGAACCAGGCGAGCCCGGCCGCGACCCACAGCAACAGCGCGAGCGGGTGGACCAGCTGCCGCAGCAGCGCCAGCGGCCATCTCGCGCCACGGTGGGTCGGCAGCGCGTTGGGGCCGCTGACCTGGAGCCGGCGAGCGGCTTCCCGGGCGGTCAGGCCGGTGATACCGGTGCGCAGGTCCCGCAGCAGGCGGGCGACGGGCTCACGGGCGTCGATCGCCGGGGGTTCCCCGGCGTCCGGCTTCGGCTTCAGGTGGGTGGTCATCGTTTGGGGTTCCTTCGTTTCGGGGTGGCGAGGCCGACCAGGAGCACGGCTTGCGGGATGCCGGGCAGCGGCGACTTCTCGACGTACCGGGTTCGCTCGGCGGGCGACCGCATCGGCAGGATCCGCGAGGAGAAGCCGCGGCTCGCCGCCCCGAGGCGGGTCGCGTGCAGTGCGGCGCCGGCCAGGACGTGGTGGCGGCGGCTGTCATCGGGTGTGGTGATCAGCAACGACGAGTGCCCGGTGACGTCGGCGCCGAGGTGCTCGAGTGTCGAGACCCAGTCCGGGCGGACGGTGCGGACGGTCGTGTCCGGCCAGAAGTCGTCGCCGGCCAGCGCGCCCAGCACGGCGAGGCTGACCGGTCGCAGCACCGTTCCGCGGCCGGGTTCGTCGAGCTTGCGCAGTGCCGCGTAGCGCGCCCACTCGCCGCTGGATGTGCCGCGCGCGTCGCCGGCCCGGACGATGGCCGCGACGTCGGGGCGGGCCGGGTCGCCCGGGAAGTTCACCAATGGTTCGCGGCCCAGCACCCGCACAACGGTCCAGATCGTCGACAACGCCGCGCCGCACTCGAGGAGAGCGGCGGCTCCCGGCCGCTCGTACCGGGTGGGCGGCTCGGTCAGCAGGACCTCGTCCGGCCGGACCTCGGTGACGCAGCGATTCGGGCCGAGTCGCAGCAGCGCGGCGGCGAGCATCGTCCGCGACGGCCGGTCCCAGCGGAACTCCAGCGAGGTCATCAGCCCGCGCCGAGGTGT
Source organism: Amycolatopsis sp. NPDC051106 (assembly GCF_040682775.1). Taxonomy (NCBI): domain Bacteria; kingdom Bacillati; phylum Actinomycetota; class Actinomycetes; order Pseudonocardiales; family Pseudonocardiaceae; genus Amycolatopsis; species Amycolatopsis sp. NPDC051106. The sequence continues at coordinate 10,898 of NZ_JBFBBQ010000018.1, forward strand.
CTCGAGCCGCGAGTGAGCGCCTCTTCGGCGCCACTTGCCAGTTCCGGGTCTTCCCGGGGCAGGATGATCAAGGCGTGCACCGGCGAGTCCGCAGCGGGGACGATCCGGTCGAGGTCGGTGTGCGGGACGTCGCCGACGAGTAGACCGAGCACCCCGAGCCCGCTGAGGACGGCGGTGATCATCTCCGGCTGATGCTCCGCGACGAAGCAGGCGTCGTCGACCGGCGCCGGTGCCTTCTGCGCCCCACCGTGGACGAAGCGGACGGCGATCGCGTCCACATCGGACCAGCGGCGGATCGCCTGGGCGACCGCGCCGGGGTCGCCCATGCTCGACGAGCCCGGGTTCAGGGTCAGCACACGCACGATCGCTCCATCAGTCTCGCAGGCGGCGCAGGAACGGGTCGGCGGATACATCCGGCTCGAACCGGGCGCGGACGTCGAGTGCCACGCAGCCCTCCTCACGGTCTTGCGGGGGTTCCGGGTGGCGGAGCCCCCGGCCCGGGGCGGAGCCCCGGTTGTCACGGACACGCACCGGGTTGAGGTCCAGCTCGGCGAGCTCGGGTACGAGCTCGGCCAGCCGGCTGACCTTCAGCAGCAACTCGCGCACCGCCGCCCGGTCGAGCTGACCCGACCAGAGCGCTTTCGCCGAGCGGAGGCCGTCGAGCAGCAGGTCGGCGTCGGCCCCGGTGAGCGGGGCCAGCCTGGCGGCGTGGTCGGCGATCAAGTCGGTGTCGACACCACCGAGGCCGAACACGACCAGCGGCCCGAACACCGGGTCCGACCGCACGCCGACCAGCACCTCCCGGCCGGGTTCGGCCATCGGCTGCACGGTGACCCCGCGCAGGGTGGAGCCGAAGCGGGACCGCAGGGTGCGGAACGCGGCGCGGATGCGATCGGCGCCGCGCACGTCCAGCACCACGCCCCCGCCCGCGGACTTGTGCAGCAGCCCCTCGGCGTCGGCCTTGAGCACGACCGGCGAGCCCAGGTCGGCGGCCGCGGCGTCCATCGCGTCGCCGGCCTCGACGTAGGTGGTCTCCACCATCGGGATGTCGGCCAGGCGCAGCAGTTCGACGGCGTCCGCCGGCGGCAGCCAGCCCTCGCGTCCGGCGGCGAAGGCGCGCAGCGCCTCGGGATCTTCCAGCGGGGTCAGGGATCCGCCGGTGCCGGGCCGGTTCAGCCACTGCTCGTAGCGGACGAGCCGGGCCAGGACAGCGGCGGCCGCGGCCGGGTCGTCGTAGCACGCCGTCACACCGGTGCCGGGCACCAGCGGGGCGACCCGTGCGCGCTGCCCGGGTCGCACGGCGAAGACGGTCTTGAACTCGGGCGGGAGCACGTCGGCGAGCGAGGTCCCGGGATCGCCGACGGCGGTGGGGACGGTCGCGGCGATCACCGCGTCGACGCCGTCGTCGGCGAGCACCGCGCGCAGCGCGTCGGCGAACACGTCCGCGGGGACGGCGGCGGTCGTGTCGACCGGGTTCCGCACCGCGGCTTCGTGCGGCAAGATCTTGGCGAGCCGTTCCCGAGTGTCGTCGGACAGCTCCGCCATCACCAGGCCTTCGCGCTCGCAAGCGTCGGCGGCCAGTACCCCGGCGCCGCCGGCGTTGCTGATCACGGCCACGCGCGGGCCGCCCGGCAGCAGCTGCCAGGACAACCCGGCGATGACGTCGACCAGTTCGGCGACGGTGTCGACGGCGATGATCCCGGCCTGGTCGAACAGCGCGTCCCGGGTGACGGCCGGGGTCGCGGCGGCAGCGGTGTGCGACGCGGCGGCGCGCTGGGCGGTCCCGCCGCTGCCCGAGCGGACGGCGAGCACCGGGCGGGTGCGGGCCAGCTGCCGTGCCAACCGGCTGAACTTGCGGGGGTTGCCGAACGATTCGAGGTAGAGCACGGCCATTTCCGTGCGGCGGTCGGCGGTCCACCACATCAGCAGGTCGTTGCCGCTGACGTCGTACTTGTCGCCGGTCGACACCAGGCTCGACAGGCCGAGGCCAAGGTCGTTCAGCGACTCCGCGAGCGCGATCCCCACGCCGCCGGACTGGGTGACCACGCCGATGGTGCCCGGGTTCACCGCCCCGGCCAGGAAGGTCAGGTTCAGCGGGCAGGCGGGGTCGGTGGAGACGACGCCGAGGCAGTTCGGGCCGACCAGCCGCATGCCGTAGCGGCTGACGGCTTCGCGGACCCGGGTCCCCGCCGGGGTCCCGGTCAGGCCGGAGGAGATCACGAGCACGGCGCGCACGCCCCGCTCGCCACAAACCTCGACAGCGTCGGCGGCGGCCGCTGCGGGCAGGCAGATCACGGCGAGTTCGGGGATCCGGGAAAGCTCGGCGATGCTCGCCACGGACGGCACGCCGAGGATCTCCCCGGCGTGCGGGTTCACCACCTCGACCGGTCCCGGGTAGGGGGCGGCGAGCAGGTTGGCGAGCACGGCGTGTCCGACGGAACCGGGTCGCCGTCCCGCGCCGACCACGGCGATGGAGGCGGGCTTGAGCACGTGGGCCAGGCTGGCCGCGTCGGCGACGGAGTCGCGCTTCAGCACAGCGTCCAGGTAGGTGGCGTCCTCCTCGAGGACCATCACGACGTCCCGTTCGGGGCCGCCTACGCCGGCTTCGAACCGCAGCCCGAGGTGGGCGAAGACGTGAATGATCTTGGCGTTCTCGGCGAGCACTTCGGCGATGAACCGTTTCAGGCCCGTTTTCCGGGCGTGGGAGACGAGGTGTTCCATCAGCAGGGTCGCGACGCCCTGGGTGCGTACGGCCGCGTCCACGACGAGCGCGACTTCGGCGTCGGTGGAGTTCTCGAGGACTTCGTAATTCGCCACCCCGACGAGCTCGCCGCGCAAGTAGCAGCCCACGGCGTAGTGCCCTGGGCCGGGATCGGCAGCGATCTCCGCCGCCAATTCGTCCAATCCGGACGGTCGAGCGCCGAAGAACCGGAAGTAGGTGTCCTGCTGGGTGAGACGGGTGTGCAAGCCGAGAACCTCAGCGGTGTCGGCCGGGTGCAACGGGCGCACGAGCACCACGTCGCCGTCCGCGAGCAGGGCCCTGGAGCCCACGTCCACACTCATGGCTGTCTCTCCTCGGGCACAGGGGACGACCGGCCGACGAGCCGTCTGCCGTCGTCTGTCAAGGAGACCTCGGACAGGGGGCGCCGCGACGCGGCCGGACTACCCGAACTCCGAGGACCTTCGTCACCGAAGTGCCCCGCTACACCCGTCGGTGCGGCACCCGGGCGGTCAGCCGAGCGGCGCCGACCACTCCAGCTTCACGCCACCCTCGGGCCCGGGTTCGAGGGTGAACCGCCCGCAGACTGCTTCCGCGCGATCGCGCAGATTGCCGAGCCCGCTCGGCGAGACGTCGGCGGGGATGCCCTTGCCGTCGTCGACCACGACGATGCGCACCACGGCGTCCTTCACCGCGATCGACACCGACAACGTCGAGGCCTCCGCGTGCCGGACGGCGTTGCTGACCGCCTCGCGCACCACCGCTTCCACGTGCTCGGCCAGCTGTGCGGGCACCGTGTCGAGCGTGCCGGACATGCTGACCGTCGGGTGCACCGGCGCGTCGTCGGTGAGCTCGGCGATCGCGTCGTGCAGCCGGTGCCGCAGCCGCGTCTCCCCCGCCGCGCCGCCGTGCAGGTCGAAGATCGCCGTCCGGATCTCCTGCACGATCTCGTGCATCTGCTCGATGCTGTCCCCGAGCCGCTTCTGCAGCTCCGGCGACTTCGTGCGCCGCTGGGTGCTCTGCATCGACAGCCCGACCGCGAACAGCCGCTGGATCACGTGGTCGTGCAGGTCACGGGCGATCCGGTCGCGGTCGCCGAGCACGTCCAGTTCGCGGGCGGCCCGCTGTTGGGCCGCCAGCTGCAGGGCCAGCGCCGCCTGGTCGGCGAAGGAGGCGACGACCGAGAGCTGAGTGGCACCGAACGACGGCGCACCGGTCTCCCGGACCGTGATGAGCACGCCGCTCGTGCGGTCACCGGCCCGCAGCGGAACGACCAGTGCCGGTCCGAGGCGGTAGTCGCCGAGTTCGAGTTCGGGGACGCTGCGCGGCGTCCGGTCCCGGTACACCGCGCCGGGCAGGCTGCCGTCGAGGTCGATGTGCAGGCCCGACAGCTCGGCCGCCCGGGCCCCGGCGCAGACAGTGACGGTGAGGTCGTCGACGTCGATGCCCCAGTCTTCGTCGACGTCGAGCCGGCCGGAGTTCGGCAGGGCGAGCATCGTGACGTCGGAACCGGTCAGCTCCAGGGCGCGGGTCGCGATGGTGTCGAGCGCTTCGGCCGGGTCGGTGCCGCCCAGCAGTTCGGTGGTCACCTCGCTGGTCGCGGCCAGCCATTGCTGCCGCACCTGCGCCTGTTCGTAGAGGTGGGCGTTCTCGATCGCGATGCCGGCCGCGGCGGCCAGTGCCTGCACGACGACCTCGTCGTCGTCGGTGAACGGCTCGCCGTTCTTCTTCTCGGTCAGGTACAACCGGCCGAACACATCGTCACGCACCCGGACCGGCACGCCGAGGAACGAGTGCATCGGCGGGTGGTGTGCCGGGAAACCGGCCGACGCCGGATGGGCCGAGATCTCCTCGAGCCGCAACGGTTTCGCTTCTTCGATGACCACACCGAGGACACCGTGCCCCTCGGGCAGGTGGCCGATCAGGTGGCGGACCTCGTCGTCGATCCCGAGGTAGATGAACTGCGACAGAGAGCCGTCCTCGGCGAGCACGCCCAGCGCACCGTACTTCGCCTCGCCGAGCTCGACCGCGGCCTGCACGATGCGCCGCAGCGTGGCATCCAGCTCCAGCCCGGACGCGACGGCCAGCACCGCGTCCAGCAGGCCGTCCATCTTGTCGCGGGTGCCGATCAGCAGCTCGATCCGGTCCTGCAGGTCGCGCAGGACCTCGCGCAGCCTCAGCCCGGACAGCGTCCCCGCCGTCCGCCGGGACCCGTAGTCGGGCTGCTGTCCGGATTCGTCCACCGACACCGTGCCCACGACCTTCACCTTGTCCACTCCAGCCTCGCCGCTGGTGACTTTCTCCCCTTTCCACCGTCCGGTGGCACGAGAGACCGTCACTGGAAGCTGTCCGGAACCACAGTGTGCCGCCCGACGGCACCGAGAGGGAACCATGACACCACCCATCACCTCGATCGGCCTGCTGAATCCCGATCAGGTGAAGTCCGTGCTCGGGGCGGCGGTGCTCGCACCGTCGACGCGCAACACACAGCCCTGGCGGTTCCGCTGCACGGCCGCGGGGATCGAACTGCACGCCGATCCGGACCGCGCTTTGCCGGTGGCCGACGCCGGCCGACGGGAACTGCTGCTCTCCTGCGGGGCCGCGTTGTTCAACCTGCGCACCGCGATCCACGCGCTGGGCACGCACCCGGCCACCACGCTGCTGCCCCGCCGCGACAACCCGACGCTGCTCGCGGTGGTCCGGCCGTTCGCGGCCCGCAACCCCGACCGGCGGCTCGTCCGGCTGGCCGACGCGATCCCGCGGCGCCACACGAACCGCATCCCGTTCGAGACGGCCGTGATCCCGGACACGGTCGTTGCCGAGCTGCGCCACGCGGCCGAGGCCGAGCAGGCTTGGCTGCCCCGGCTGGACGCGAACCAGCTGGACCGGCTGCGCGAGCTGACACACAAGAGCCACCACGCTCAAGTGACCGATCCCGCGTTCCTGGCCGAATGGCGGCACTGGACCGCTCGCCCCCAGGACAGCCGCGACGGCGTCCCCGAAGACGTCCCCGACGCCGCCGGCGGGATGCCTTCAAATGACGGCGACTGGGCCCTGGGCGACTTCGGCTCGCCACGGCGGGGCCTGGTCGATGACTCCGATCCACTGGTCGTGGTCGTCGGCTCCTTCGACGACAAGCAGGCCGACCGGATCAGGGCCGGTCAGGCGATGCAGCGAGTTCTGCTGACGGCCACCGCCGCCGGGTTCGACGCGTCGTTCGTCTCGCAGCCGGTCGAGGTCCCCGCGGTACGGGCAGAGCTGCGCACCCTGCTCGGCGGCGGGCTGTGGCCGCAGGTCGTGCTGCGCTTCGGGCACGGGACACCGGCGCCGTGGATGCCGCGCCGGTCTTTGGAGGACGTCCTGCTGGCGCCGGAGCGGCTCAGCGCCTAGTTCCCGTGCTGGCGCAGCTCGGTGGCGAGGACGGCGGCCTGGGTGCGGCGCTCCATGCCCAGCTTGGTCAGCAGCCTCGACACGTAGTTCTTGACCGTCTTCTCGGCCAGGAACATCCGCTCGGAGATCTGCCGGTTGGTCAGGCCCTCACCGATCAGGTCCAGCAGCTTGCGTTCCTGGTCCGACAGATCGGACAACGGCCCTTTCTTCGTCTGGCTCTCGCGCAGCTTGGCCATCAACGCGGCCGTCGCGTGCGCGTCGAGCAGGGACTTGCCCGCGCCGACGTCCCGGACGGCCGAAACCAGGTCCATGCCCTTGATGTCCTTGATGACGAACCCGCTGGCGCCGGCCATCACCGCGTCGAGCATCGCCTGCTCGTCGGTGTAGGAGGTGAGCATCAGGCATTTCAGCTCCGGCAGCTTGGAGCGCAGCTCGCGAGCCAGTTCGATGCCGTTGCCGTCGGGCAGCCGCACGTCGAGCACGGCGACGTCGGGGTTGAGCGCAGGGATGCGCGCCAAGGCCTGGGAGACACTGCCGGCCTGCCCGATCACGGTCAGCTCTTCGTCCTCGTCGAGCAGGTCGGCGACGCCGCGGCGGACGACCTCGTGGTCGTCGACGAGAAAGACCCGGAGCATCTCCGACCTCCTGAGATGGGAAGACCCGACGGGAATCAGCGTACGGCCCCCAGGACCCACGGAGAGATGACCAAAGTCCTCGGCTGGGTGCCGAACGTCCCGTTCACGGCCTCGCGAGGATCGGTGATCGCCGGCGGGCGTAGTGCGAGATCACCGGTGCGCTCCCACGGTGAGCAGGACCGCGGAGTCCTCGATGGCGTCCAGGGAATGGCGGTCCGGCGGCACGATGAGCAGGTCCCCGGGCGAGCCTTCCCACTCGACATCGGCGGCGACGAGCCGCACCCGCCCGTGGAGCACGTGCACGGTGGCCTCTCCCGGGTTCTCGTGCTCGTCGAGGCCGTGGCCGGCGATCAGCGCGATCAAGGTCTGCCGCAGGACATGCTCGTGGCCGCCGTAGACGGTGCGCGCGCTGCGCCCGCTCGAGGCATGCGCGGCGATCTTCAGCTGTTCGCAGGCCAACGCTGTCAACGACGACTTCTGCATGTTCGCACCGTTCTCAGGTCTAGTTCCGGACGGCGGACACCGTCCGGCCGGGCTAGATGGACTGGCGGTAGCCGAAGAACTCGTGGTCGTTGTTGTACCCGCCCTCGCCGCCGCCGATCTCGGCGAAGTCCTCGACGAACTCCACCCCCTTGATCCATTTGACGAGCTTGAACCCGAGCTGAACCTCGTTGCGCAACCGCAGCGGGGCCCCGTGGCCGTAGGGCAAAGCGGCGCCGTTCATGTCGTAGGCCAGCATCGTGAGGTGGTAGCCCATCTGCTCGATGGGGTGCGCGTCGTAGTAGATGCCGCCGTCGGCGCCTTCCGCGAAGGAATAGAACACGACCCACCGGGCTTCCGGTTTCGGCTGGACGAGGTCGACGATGGTCTGCATCGACACCCCGCCCCACTTGGCCACCCCGGACCAGCCCTGGATGCAGAAGTGCTGGGTGATCTGCTCGTGGTAGGGCAAGGCCCGCAGCTGCGACAGGTCCAGCTCCACCGGGTGCTCGACCAGACCGGAGACGCGCAAGCGGTAACCGGCGAAGTCGTGTGCGAGCAGATCGGCGTATTCCGCGGTGGCCGGGTACTTGCCGTTGTGCCACAGGTACGGGGAGATGTCCTTCTCGGAGTACTGGCCGGGCTTCGCGTCGAGGTGCTCGAAGAGGCGCTGGACCGGCCCGATGAGGGCGTACCCGACTCGCTGCACCGTCCGCGGGTGGCGGTAGGTGACCGGGGTCGCCGCGACCCACACCACGGTCAGCACCACCAACGACGCCGCGAAGACCCAGAACCCGTGCCAGCTGTCGTCGTCGCGGTTGGTGTACATCATGGTGAAGTTGCGCAGCACGTCCGTGGTCACCACGAGAGTCACGTGCGCCACGATGAACACCAGGAACCAGCCCAGCACCAGGAAGTGCAGCGAGCGTGCGACCTGGATGCTGAACACGCTGCTGATCCGCCGGAACCTGGTCGACAAAGCCGGCGACATGCCCAGGCCGGTGATGAACGCGAGCGGGGCCGCGACGAACACGGTGACGAAGTAGGCGATGAGCTGCAGGCTGTTGTAGGCCAGCCAGTCGTGGCCGGTCGGCCAGTCCAGCGACAGGTACTGGATCATCGCCGACAGCGCGTTGGGGAACACGTCCCAGCTGGTCGGGACCAGCCGCGTCCAGTGCCCGGTCGTGAAGACCAGGATGTAGAAGATCAGCCCGTTTCCCAGCCACAACGTGTTGACGCCCAGATGCCACCACCGCGCCAGCCCGATCGAATGGCGTCGCCCGGGGAGCCCGACCCCGTCGGGCAGCGTGATGGAATCCTGCTTCGCGGTCCACAGCGGGTCGGCCGGTACCGGCTTCTGCACCCGGAACCAGTCCCGGCCGGGGGTCGAGTGGCGGGTCCAGTAGAAGCGGGGGTGGTCGGCGATGATGGTCAGCCCGGACCGGATGATGGGGATCAGCAGCAGCATGTTGAAGAAGTGCTGCCATCCCACCCACCCTGGTGAACCTGCCGTGTCCTCGGCGCCCGCCGGGACGACGGTGCCGGGATGCGCGGTCACGAACCCGGCCACCGCGGGCAGCTCCCGCAGTCCCTTCGCGACAGCCACGGCCACGATCAGGAGCACAAAACCGACCGGCAGCAGCCACAGCAGGTTGAACCATTTGTCCCGCCCGACGCGGACCCGCGGAGCCACCCCGTAACTCCGCGGGACCGCCCCCGCCCACGAGGCGTCGACGACATCGTGGTCCTTCTTCGAGAGCTCGTCGCGGAAACTGGCCGACGGGCGGGGGGCGAAGTCGGTCACTGCGGCCGGGGGTAGCTCCTCGGAGGCGGATCGGCCGAACCAGTGCGGGGCGTCCTCGTTGCGGAGGTGACCGCCTTCGTTCTCCCAGGCAAGTTCGGTGGAGGAGGCCCGGAGGGACGGAACGGCGCGCCGCGCCGCCGACCTCGTGGCGCTCGGAGGTGTCGAAGACGGGAGGTGGGGTTGCATGGCGAGGCTCCCTCGGACGCAGCATGACACGGTCGGCTGGCGCGGCACCGGGATCTCGGGCAACAACGTCGGCTATGGACTGCACGCGCCCTGCGCAGCATGAAAGTCACCTCTCAGCCTAGGAAGGCGGCACCTCGGGCACAGCCGGCGTCGGTCACCGGACGCGAGGACTAACGTCCCTTCGACCAGTTACGTCCGCAAAGGACGAAGACTCTCGCGCACGTCGTGCCGCACCTCGACCGGCCGGGGCGTTCGCCCGCTCCGGGCGCACGACGAGCACCGGGCAGCCGGCGTGCTGGACCAGCGCCTGGCTGGTCGAGCCGAGCAGCATCCCGGTGAAGCCGCCGCGGCCGTGGCTGCCGACGACCACCAGTTGCGCGGTCTCGCTCGCCTCGAGCAGCGCATGTCGGGGCCGGTCGCGCACGAGCAGGTGACGGATCTCGACGTCGGGATACTTCTCCTGCCAGCCCGCGAGCCGCTCGGCGAGCAGCCGCTGTTCTCCCTCTTCGAGGGTGTCGGGCTGGGTGAGGATCCGGGCGGTGCCGCGGGTGTCCTCGTAGGTGACGTCGTTCCAGGCGTGCACCGCGACCAGCGGCACGCCGCGCACCGCAGCCTCCTCGAACGCGACGCCGATCGCCGGTTCGCAGTTGGGGCTGCCGTCGATGCCGACCACGACCGGTCCCGCGTCGGGGACCATCGTGGTGTCCTGACGCCCGCGGATCACGGCGACCGGGCCGTGCGCGTGGCTCGCGACCGTCGCCGCGGTCCCGCCGACCAGCATCCCGGTGAACCCGCCGGCGCCGCTCCGGCCGACCACGAGCATCCGGGCGTGCCGGGACTCGTCGATCAGCATCGACACGGGCGGATCGTTCGGCAGTTCCGTCGTGATGACGAGGTTCTTGTCGATGGACGCGGCGAGGCTGCGGGCCTCGGCGATGATCCGCTCGCCGTCGGCCTGGATCGCGTCGACCAGCCCGGCGAGACCGGACAGGCCGCCGCCGTACAGGCCGGTCGGCTGCCTGCCGTACACGATCTTGAGCTGCCAGTGCCGCAGGGAAGCGATCCGGGCGGCCCAGGCGACGGCGGCCGAGGAACCGGCGGAGCCGTCCACACCCACGGTGATCCTCGGGTCGGTGGTGCTCATCGGTTCTGCTCCTCACCCGCGTAAGCGGTGTCTGCGGCGACGACGCCGGGCACGGCGAGCGCCAGCAGCTGGGCGACGTGCCGATCGGAATCGTCGTCGAACTGGTCGAGAATGTGGGCACAGCCGTCGCGGACGTCGATCTGCCAGCGGCCGCTGCCGCCGTAGATCTCCAGCCGGTGCTTGACGTCCCTGGCGATGTCGGTGTCCTCCCGGGCGAGCACGCGGACGATGTCGCCGCGCGTGACGATGCCGACGACGGCCGAGCCGTCGACGATCGGCATCGCCCGGATGCGCGCGTCGACCAGTGCCTGGCAGAGGTCGGCGACGTCGGTGCCGGTGCTCATGGCGGTGGCGGGGCTGGTCATCAGGTCGCCCACCGTCTTGCCCACGGAAGCGGCTTCGTGGCGCTCGTTCGCGTTCCGGACGTCGACCGGGATCCGGCCGCGGATGAGGTCGGCCTCGGTGACGATGCCGATCAGGCCCCCGTCGTCATCGACCACGGGAAGGGCGGTGAAGCCGTGCGTGGACAGCAGCTCGGCCGCTTCCTTGGCGGACGTCCACGGTTGCACGGTGATCACCGGTGCGGTCATCAGGTCGCGTGCTCGCATCGGGTGTTCCTGCCTTTCAAGTCACTTCCAACCTAGGAAGGCGGCACCTCGGGCACAGCTGGCGTCGGTCACCGGACGCGAGGACTTACGTCCCTTCGACCAGGCGACGTCGTGTCCGGCGTCGAAGATGAGACCGATGACGTCTCGGGTCAGGAAACAAGCACAGCCGTGTGCGGCCGATCGTTCCGGAAAGCAACCGGCCGTTGATGGTTCGCAAGGTCGACAGGCGCCACACGAAGATGATCAACGGGACGAGCGCGAGACTCAGTTCCACGTTTTCTTCGGCGTCGTGAAGCCGCGACGGCCACCTTTTGCGCCACTTGGCAATGCCGCTGAACCGGTCGAAACAGCCTTGGAATTGGCTAGGTCGATCGCCCACGAGCTGATCTCTTCACGACTGGGAGCCCCAAATCCGAGCCCCATGGTCCACCCCTCAAGCCAACCTGCAGACGGCACTCGAGGGGAACGAACGGTTGAAGCACCGGGCAGAACGAACATCCACCCTCAGGTCGCTGGTTCCTGCCGCTCGCTCGGGCGGGTGGGCAGGACGACGACGCCGAGTGCCAGCAGCCGGAGCACGCGCACCAGGAGCAACCCGGGCCGACACCAGCCTCACCGAGTACGGGCGACGCATCTGTACCAACTGCTGCAGCCAGGCGCCAGAAGCCGGAGAAGCATCAGGTGCTCACCCCAAGGGCGGGCGGGTGATGCCGATCCTGCGGTGGCAGGGGACGTCGAGTTTTCGAGTGGCTGCACCCGGGTGAATCGGAGCGACGCGGATAAACCTCGGCACCGGTCAACGCCAGCCCACGGGCCTCATCTCGGGGAGTCGTGGGACTGGCAGGCGGGGCGAGTTCGGCCGCGTCCGGACTGCGGGCCGTCCGGTGAGGAAGGTGCGCCTGGCGTGGGCGAAACCGTGGCGGTCGTCGAAGATGTCGCGGCTCATCTCGGCGAGTTCCCGTACCCGGTAGGTTTCCAACGGCCGGCGTTGCTCCTCGGCTGCCCGGATGGCGCGTTTGCGGTCGAGCAGGGCCGCCGCCTGGCCGCCGGCGACGAGTTCGGTGGCGTAGTCCAGCACGGTCGCGATGAAGCCCGTGCGGTCGCTCGCGGCGAGCTGGTCGATGATCCCCATCGCGGCCGCTTCGGCGGCGGTGATCGGCTCGCAGTGCGTGGTCAGCCGGTCTGCCTGTGCTTCGCCGACCCGGTGGGGCAGCACGTAGGTCCAGTACTCCGAGCCGTACAGGCCCATCTTCCGGTAGTGCGGGTTGAGCAGGACACCGTCCCGGGCGATCACTTTGTCCGCACCGAGGGCCAGCATCACGCCGCCCGCACCCGCGTCGCCGGCGAGCGCGGACACCACGAGCTGCCCGGTGCAGGCGATGATCTCCCGGCAGAGGTCGTCGATCGCGGTGATGTTCCGCCACGCTTCCGCCGCAGGATTCGGATGGGCGTCGATGACACCCAGATGCAAGCCGTTGGAGAACACCTCACCGCCCGCCAGGACCACGACAGCGGTGTCTTGCGCGGCCGCGTGGCGCACGGCCGCGGCAAGCCGCCGACACTGCGCGGTGCCCATCGCGCCGTTGTAGAACTCGAAGCGCACCAACCCCACCTTGCCCACCCGCCGGTAGCCGATCTCCCGAACGCTCGGCGGGGCTGCGGTCCGCGGCACCTCGGGAAGGCCTCCGAGAGCCAGGGCCGCGGGTAGCTTGACCGTCGTGCCCGGGGCCTCGGGTGCCAGCCGCCGCGCATGCCCGATCCACAGCGCGCCGTCGCCGGTGCGGACCAGCACCGCACCCTGACAGCGTGCCGCGATGGTGCCGGGCTCGCCGGGCGAGGACTCGCCGGCATGGGCGTCGAACACCGCGACCGGCACACCGGCCAGCTCGGTGTGCACTCCGGGACGGCCGTCCGCGGCGCGGATGCGACGCAGGATGTGGTCGGTCGGGTCACCCCAGGAGAAGGACCGGTCGGCCTGCCGGACCAGGGGACGGACGGTTTCCTGCCGATGGTGGTCCTGTCGCCGCGGCGTGAACCCGCCGCCTTCGGCCTTGGTCACCACCTCGTCGATGAGGCTCAGCGCGGCGTCGGACACTTCGGTGTTGTAGAGGGTGCTCTTGCGCGGCGGATCGGCCGGCATCCTGAACACTCGCGTGCCCCAGATCGGCCCGCCGTCGAGGTCGCCAGTCGCCTGCAGCGCGGTCACACCCCAGGTGGGTTCGGCGTCCATGATCGCCCAATCCAGCGCGGACGGGCCGCGGTCCCCTTCCGGGCCGGGATGGATGATGATCGTGCAGTAGCTCCGCCACACCACCTCGGGAACCCGCTGGCGCAGGAACGGACAGATGATCAACTCGGGGTCGGCCGCCGCCACCGCCGCGGCGATCTCCCGCGGATCGTGCACCATCTCGACCGTCACGCGGTGGCCGAGGGCGCGGAGACCCAGCCAGGCGCGCTGGCTGAGGCCATTGAACGCGGAGCACAGCAGCAAGATTTTCAACGGGCCTCCGCTCGTCCGGTCATGCACAGCGATTCGGCCGGCCGGGCCGAACATTCGATAGCGGGCGACGAAACAACCGGTCGACGGTACCTCGCGCGGCGACGGGCGTGACGCAGCCGAAGGGGTAAGCAGAGGGGGCTACTCGGGTGAGCACGTCATATCTGTCCGTAAAGGCGAAACCGCGCGACAGCGGATCCAGTCCGAAAGAAACACTTACGGCGATTGCTTGGAGATATTTCCCCCATGGCTCGCGTGGGAGGCCGAACTTCCATCCCCCGCGACGGCGGTGCCGCCTCCGGTGCACGGCGTAGCTGATGACCTGGAGCAGCGCGACCGCCGCGACGTACGCGCCCAGCCACGGCAGGAATCCCGCCGGCACGCGGTCCAGCAGGAAGTCCAGCACCAGCGGGATGACCGCCAGCACCGGCGACGCCGCATACACCGCCTCCGCGCGCAATGCGCGGGCGACCGCCAGGGACGCGGTGTCTTCGGCGAGCAGCGGACGCCGGAGCAAGCCGGCCAGAACCCAGCCGGTGACGACCGCGCTCAGGAAAAGCAGCACGAGCCAGCTCACCGCGTACGTCCGGGCCGGCGTGGTGAAGTAGATCGCGCCGGCGAGCGGGAGTCTCCCGCCGGGAGCTTCCGGCGCCGGTACTGCGTGGAGAAACCGATCGCCTGGGTCACCACCACGACCGCTCCGAGCGCCAGGAGGCCGAGCCGGCTCAGCGCCCAGGCCGGCTTCGACGTCGTCACCGACATCGCGACCGCGAGCACGGCGCCACCGCCGAAGGTGATCACTACCGAAGCCAGGTTTCACCCGCTCAGCGACGTCCGCCAGTCCGGCCGGGGCCGGTCGACTCCCCGGCCGGCCAGGCGTTCTATCTGGCCTTTTCACGCGCGCCGGACAAGTTCCATCAGACCTTCCTCGATGAGAGCCCATGCACGAGATCACCAGCGGTGAGCTGACACCGGGTGTAGTCCGATGTCGCGCGAGAGGCAGGCGGAAAGCGCTTACCATTCCTGCCATGACCACCGACCTGCGAGACCGGATCGGCCTGTGTTCCGTCACGTTCCGGGCGTTGGCCGCCCGCCGGGTGGCCCACGAGGCCGCCGCGGCCGGTCTGCGTGTCGTGGAGTGGGGCGCGGACGTCCACGCTCCTCCGCACTCGCCCGACGTCCTGCACGAGGTGCGTGAGCAGACCGCCGTGAGCGGGTTGACGACCTGTTCCTACGGCTCGTACTGGCGTGCGGGCGTCGACGACACCGAGTCGTTCGAGGTCCTGACCGAGGCGGCGGCCGCGCTCGGGACCACGCGGATCCGGGTGTGGGCCGGCGCCGAAGGGTCCGCGGGCGCTTCCGGCGCACTGCGCTCCCGCGTCACCGGCGCACTGCGCGACGCGGCCGCCATCGCCGCTGCTCGCGGGCTGTCGGTCGCGCTGGAGTTCCATTCGGGAACGCTCGCCGACACCGCGCCGGAAGCGGTGCGGCTGCTGGACGACGTCGGCGACCCGCTCTCCACCTACTGGCAGCCCCCGGTCGGCGAACCCGACGACCGCGCCCTCGACGGCCTCCGCCTGATGCTCGACCGCGTCAGCGCGATCCACGTCTTCTCGTGGTGGCCGGGACAGACCCGGCTGCCCCTGTACGAGCGCGAGCGGCTCTGGCGCCCGGCCCTCGAACTCGCAGCCCGGGCCGCGCCGGTGGACCTCCTCCTCGAATTCGTCCCGGGCGACGACCCGGCCGTGCTGCCGCGGGAGTCCGCGACCCTGCTCCGCTGGCTGGCCTGAGGCCCGCGGCCGGCTCGAGCCGGCGTGGATCAGCCCGCCGCGACGATCCGCCAGCGCTGGTTCGGGCTGGTGCTGCCGCTGTACTGGCCGAGGTCGGCGCCGTCGGCGGTGCGGCCCATGCTGTCGAGGTACTCGCCGGTGGCGATGTTCCTGATGCGGACGTTGTCGGCGTCGGTCACCACCGTCCACTTCTGGTTGGCGCTGCCGCTGTCCGCGTACTGGGCGACCGCCGCGCCATCGGTGGCGCGGCCGGCGCCGTCGAGGTAGAGGCCGGTGGCGCGGTTCTTGATGCGCACCGCGTTCCCCGAGTTCTCGACCACCCACTGCTGCCCGTCGCCGCCGTTGCCGCTCGACTGGCCTGCCGTCGACCCGCCGGCCGTGCGCCCGAGGCCGTCGATGGACAAACCGGTGGCGGCGTTGACGATCTTCACGTAGGTGCCGCCGCCGTTCCCGATGCCCCACGCGTACCGCAGCCGCGTCAGCCCGGACGGGTTCACCAGCGACAGCTTGGTCCCGGCGCCGGTTCCGGTCCTGGTCGTCATGCTGTACCAGTCGCCGTCGCGCAGGCCCGGCCAATAGACGCTGCCCATGCCGAGGCTGCGCAGCTTTTCGCTGACCCCGCGGACGTAGTCGGCGAAGAACGACCCGCTCGGGATGCTGTAGTCGATCGCGTTGTAGTGGACGCCGTTCTTGGTGCCGGGGCCCATCGGGGCGCCCCATTCGGTCGCGACCGTGCGGTCGGCGTACGCACCGATGGAGCTCGCGATGTGGTTGGCCCACTCGGTTTCGCTCTCGTAGCCGGCGAAGAACGAGTAGTCGTGCACCGCGAGGAGCGTGCCGTCGAGCCGGCTGTCGCCGCCGACCGCGGGGACGTTCTGGGCGTAGCCGGTGCCGTCGAGGATCACGCGGGCGCGCGGCACGCCCGGGTACCGGGCCAGCCAGTCGCGGTAGAAATTGGTCAGATCGCCGGCGCTGTAGGCGTACGGCTCGTTGATGACCTCGAAGTAGGCGTTCGGATTGGTGCCGTACTTCGCGACCACCTTGTCCCACATCTGCTGGAACCCGGCCACGCTCGCGGGCTTGCCGCCGCTGTAGGCCCAGTAGGCCAGGATCACCCGGCCCTTCTCCAGTGCCTTGTCGATGGCGCCGGTGTAGGTGCCCCAGTAGCCCGAGACGGTCGGTTCGTTGATCGGCAACCGGACGGTGTTGGCCCCGGTGACCGCGTACATCTGGCCGATCACCTGCTCGGCGGTCGCGGCGGCCGAAGAGTACGTGTCCCCGGCACCGAGCCCGGACACGTAGAGCACGCCGTTGACGAAGTTGTCCCGCTGGTCGGCCCAGTTGACGCCCCGGAACCCGGCGGTGGACGCCCGGGCCGGCTCCGGGCCGGCCGTCAGCATCCCGCCGGCGAGCACCAGCAGCACCAGCAGCCGCACAGCCACGGAAAGCGTTCTCCGCGCCGCGGCGTGATTCGACGATTTCATCGGCTCGTCCCTTTCCTGACCACCATTCGCCCCTGCTTGGTACTCGTAACAGAGGCACCGGCGGTGAGCCAGAACAGCGAAACGAAACGTTCAGAATCGGTCAGGGAAGAACATCCGCCGGTCGGTCACCGCCCGCTTGACGGCGTCAGCGCGGCGGGCGACACTCGCCCTCATGCGCCGTCGCCTGTCCGCCCTCGCGCTCGCCGTGGCCACCCTGGCCGGGATGTCCTTCGCACCAGCGGTTTCCGCGGCGCCCCGGCCGCCGGAGCGGCCCCGCCACGAGATCACCTTCGACCAGTATTCGCTGCTGCTGGACGGGCGGCGGCAGTTCGTCTGGTCCGGGGAGTTCCACCCGTTCCGGCTGCCCAGCCCGGACCTGTGGCGGGACGTGCTGCAGAAGCTGAAGGCGAGCGGGTACACCGCAGTGTCGATCTACTTCGACTGGGACTACCACTCCCCCGCTCCCGGCGTCTACGACTTCACCGGCGTGCGCGACATGGACCGGCTGCTCGACCTCGCGCAGGAATCGGGCCTGTACGTGATCGCGCGGCCCGGCCCCTACATCAACGCGGAGGTCTCCGGCGGCGGCTTCCCCGGCTGGTTGTCCACCCAGGCCGGCAAGGCGCGCAGCGACGCCCCGGACTACCTGGCCGCGGCCGACGAGTGGCTGACCGCCGTCGACCGGATCATCGCGCGGCACCAGTACGTCGACGGCCGCGGGCCGGTGATCCTGTACCAGATCGAGAACGAGCTGGCCGCCACCGGCGTGTCCCAGCGGAACTACGTCGCCCACCTCTACGACAAGGTGCGCGCGGACGGCATCGGCGTGCCGATCTTCCACAACGACAAGGGGCGCAACGGGATCTGGGTGCCACCGGGTTCGGGTGTGCCGGGCACCGTGCCCGGCAAGGTCGACCTGTACGCCTGGGACACCTATCCCGGCGGCACCTGCCACACCGACGGCACCCCGGGCAGTCCGAGCCCCGCACCCGACTGGGGACTCTACGGACCAGGCGGGGCGAAGGGCGGCGCCAGCGCTTCACCGAACACGCCCGGGTTCACCGCCGAGTTCGGCGGCGGCTGGTTCGACTACTGGGGCAGCAACGGCACCTACCCCTGCACCTCGGTGCGCGAGGGCCCGGGCTACGAACGCGTCTTCTACGGCACCAACATCGCGAACGGCCTGAGCATCCAGAACTTCTACATGACCTTCGGCGGTACTTCGTGGGGGTGGCTGCCCGCGCCGGTGGTCTACACCTCGTACGACTACGGCGCGGCCGTCGACGAGGCACGGCAGCTGCGTCCCAAAGCGGCGACGATGAAGGAGCTGGGTTACTTCCTGCAGGCCGTCCCGCCGATCACCAAGCAGGACAAGGCGGACCCCGTCACGCCGACGTCGGCGGCCGTGAAGGTCTACCACAACGTCAACCCCGACACGAAGACCCACTTCTACGTGCCGATGCACACCCCTTCGAACGCCACGACGAACGACACCTTCACCTTCCCGGTGTCCACACCGGACGGTTCGTACACCGTGCCGCAGGCCGGGACCCTGCGACTGAATGGCCAGGACGCCAAGCAGCTGGTGGCGAACCACGACCTCGCGGGCCAGCACCTGGTGTACTCGACGTCGGAGCTCATGACCGCGGTGGGCGGGACCGTGCTGCTGCACGGGCGTCCGGGCGAAGACGGCGAGACGACGCTGCGCTACGCCCGGGAACCGAAGGTCGAAGTGCTGGCCGGGACAGCCACCGCCACCTGGAACGCCGGCGATCTCCGCTTGAACTACGTCCACAATGGACTGGCCAGGGTGCGGATCTCGGGCGGCGGCCGGCCGCCGGTCACGCTGCTGCTCGCCGACGACGCCACCGCCGACACGTTCTGGCGCCAGGACACCGCGGCCGGGCCGGTGCTCGTCCGCGGGCCCGCGCTGCTGCGCACCGCGCGGTCGGCCGGCGGTCTCCTCGAGCTCACCGGCGACACCGCGCAGGCCAGTGACCTCGAGGTGTGGGGTCCCGGTGCGGTGCTCAGCTGGAACGGACGGCTCGTCCCGGCCCGCCGCACGACGTCGTCGAGCCTGCTCGCGACGGCGCAGCTGCCCGGCCCGGACGCGGTGCGGCTGCCGGCGCTGACCGGCTGGAAGCAGGCCGGCGGCTCCCCCGAGGCCGCGGTCGGCCACGACGACACCGCGTGGCGCGCCGCGGACCTCACCAGTACCGCGAGCACCACCAAACCGCCGGCGGGGCAGCCGGTGCTCACCGCGGACGACTACGGCTTCCACACCGGCGACGTCTGGTACCGCGGCCACTACCGCGGCGCGACACCGGACCGGATCAGCCTCGTCTACGGCGGTGGCGGCGCCGGGATGCTCCAGGCGTGGCTCGACGGCCGGTACCTCGGCCAGCACGTGCTGCCGAGCGCGCTCGCCGCCCCGCCGACGACCGGCACGGCGACCTTCACCGTGCCGGAAGACCTGCGCGGGGACGGCGACCACCTTCTGTCGGTCATGGTGCGGGGCGACGGGCGCAACGAGGACGGCGGGGTGAACGACGCCCACAAGGAGGGCCGCGGGCTCATCTCCGCGTCCCTCACCGGCGTCGCCTGGAAGATCCAGGGCGGTGTCGCCGATCCGGTGCGCGGCCCGCTGAACAACGGCGGCCTCGACGGCGAACGCGCCGGCTGGTCCCTGCCCGGCTACCCCGACCGCCGCTGGGCCCCGGCCGTCGTGCCCGCCACGACCGCGGCGCCGGGCACGACGTGGTACCGGACCGGCTTCACCCTCCACGTCCCCCGCGGGCACGACGCGTCGCTGGGCCTGACCATCGGCGACCCGGCCGTGCCGAGGTCCGGCGGGCACTACCGGGCACTGGTGTTCCTCAACGGCTGGAACCTGGGCCAATACGTCGCCGACGTCGGGCCACAGCACACGTTCGTCCTGCCGACGGGCATCCTGAACCCCCACGGGCCCAACACCCTCGCGCTCGCCGTGACGAGCGACGGCGGCCCCGGCAACGGCCTGGAAACCGTGGCCTTGACCACTCTCGCCACGGTCCGCGGCGGCGTCCCGGTCCACCTGGTCGATTCACCAGGCTACCGGCGCTGAATCGGCGGCGGCGCCGCAGGATTCGCGCACCACGAGCGTCGGCCAGAGCTGGACGCGGTGCACCGGGCGGTCGGCGCCTTCGGCGAGGCGGGCCAGGGCGAGTTCCGCGGCCAGCGCCCCGAGCCGGTGCTTCTGCGGGCGGACCGCGGTGAGCGGCGGATCGGACACCGCCGCAACTTCGTCGTCGTAGGAGACCACCGCCAGTTCGCCGGGTACCGCGATACCGCCGTCGCGAGCCCGCTCGATCAGGCCGATGGCCTCGCGGTCGGAATGCACCAGCAGGGCGCGGACGTCTTCGCGGCGGCAACGGTCCAGCACGCCGTCGTAGACCCCGGCCCAGTCCGGCGAGCCGTACGCCGGGACGTCGAAGTCCGCGCCGGGTTCCTGGCCTAGCGACTCGATCGTCTCGCGCCAGCCGGTGCGCAGCGCGCGGCTGGTCGGGCTGGACCGGGACGTCACCAGCCCGACCCGGTGGTGGCCCAGCGACACCAGGTGCCGGACGGCCAGCCCCGCGCCGAGGGCGTGCGCCGTCGTGACGGCGTCCAGCGCGAGGGTCGGCAGCTCGGGTGGGGGCAGGCGTTCCACGAGGATCACGGGCACGGGCAGGGAACCCAGCCACCGCAGCAGTTCCCGGCCGCCGCGCCCGCCGGTGTCCGGGGCGGCCAGCACCGTCTGCACGCCCCGCTCGAGCAGCTTGCCGATCTGGCGGCGGTCCTCCGCGGCGTCGTACCGCGACGCCCGCAGCACCAGCCGGCCGCCCGCACCGGCCGCTGTGGACTGTGCGCCCTGGATCACCTGCGGCCAGTAGTACTCCACCGACGGCGCGACCATGCCGATCAGGGCCCCGGGCGTACCGCGTTCGGGCTGCGCGGCTCGCGGCCGCACCAGGGTGACACCGCCGTGGACGCGCGTCAGCAGGCCGCGGTCGGCCAGGTCGGTGACGTCCCGCCGGACCGTCACGGAACTGACGCCGAGCCGGCCCACGAGGTCGGCCAGCCGGACCGTGCCGTGCTGGCGCAGCAGCGACAGGATGATTTCGTGCCGTTCGGAGGCCAGCATCACGGGACGCGCTCCAGCCGGACGCGGACCGGGCCGGCCCGCACCACCAGCGTCAGCCGGCCCAGGCGCTCGCCCCAGGACGCGCGCAGCAGCGGGTCGTCCAGCGCCCGGTACGCGAACTCCGGCGTGGCGACCAGGGGATCCCAGGTCAGCCGCAGCACCGGGGATTCGCCGTGCGACACGACCGCGTACCCGGCGCCGACCTCGACGTCCCCGGCGAGCACGTAGCGGAGCAGACCGGTGACGCCCTCGTCGTCCACCAGGACGCAGGCTTCGTCGCGGACCAGCCGGACGGTCCGGATCCACCGGCGCACCAAGCCCTCCGGGTACGCACCGGCGAGGTCGGCGGACAGCCCCGTCGCGGCCGCAGTGAGTTCGACGCGAACGTCCCGCGCGCCGTGTTCCCGGCCCGGCTGCTGCGGGGCGCCCGGCTCCGGCACGTTGTGCCACTCGCTGCGCAGCGGCCACGCCCCGTAGCGGTCCGGGCCGAAGCTGGCCGCGGTGTAGGTCGGCTGGCCGACGTCGGCCACCACGGGCACGCCGTCGACGGCCACCCAGAACGTGCCGACGTCGAGGTGGTTGTGCCGTTCGCCGTTGTGGCCCGCCTTGACGGCCACCGTCAGCCCGGCCGGCGTCCCGGCCGTCTCGCGCGCGACGAGCACCTGCACCCGCGGCAGCCATTCCTCGCGGGCCAGCCAGGTTCCGGCCGGCTCCGCCGCGACGGCCCGGCGCCAGCGCGGATCCGCCAGTCCGGCGAGCGCGCGACCGAGCCCGGCCTGCGGCCACACCAGCCGGCCGCTTTCTCGCGCGCGCGAAGCCGCGTGGGCGCGGACGCCCGCGTCACCGAGCCGCTCGCCCCACCGGTGGAGCACGTGCCACGGCTGCGCGGCCGGCAGGCGGGCGGGGCCGTCCCCGGCGTTGACGTAGGCGGCTCCGCCGAGATGCATCCGGTGCGGGAAGCGGATCAACGGCGCCAGCACCGGGAGGCCCCGGGCGTCGAGGCCGGTCGTTTCAGCGAGGAGGTCGAGTGCTTCCAGCAGCCGGCAGGCACCGTGCCACCAGTAGGCGACTCCTTCGTCGATCCCGCCGTCGTCGGGCAGCACGGCGACGTAGTGGTCGAGCCCCTCGACGACCAGCCGGACCAGCCGCAGCCGCCGCTCGGGATCCGGTTCGAGCAGGAGCGCGGCGGCGAGGACGGCGTGGTGGATCCACGGGTTCCAGTTGTGCGCGTCGCCGTCCAGGCCGAGCCAGTGCCAGTCGCGGACGCGCTCGAACGGCGTCAGGACCCGGCGGTCGGCCTCGCGCTGTAAGCGCTTTCTCAACCCCGGTGCGCGGACGTCGAAAGCCGGGCCGAGGACGTGGTCCGCCCAGGCGAACAGCGCCACGACCTCGGCGGCGCCCAGGTCGAGGAACGGCTCGTCCGGATCGCCCAGTACCTCGCCGCGCCCGGCGGCGAACCGCTCGTGCGGCGCCCAGCACCACGTCGTCGTCTCGGCCAGCGCGACCAGGCCGTCGATGGCGCCGTCGAGGAACGGCAGCCCCTGGTCCAGCACCGCGGCGAGCACCAGCAGCGTCACGCGGTCCCGCACCTGGCCGGCCGCGTCTTCGTACTCGGTGCGGACACCGTCGCGGAACGTCCGCGCCCACGCCGAGGCCGTCAGGACCGGCATCGGGCGGGCGAGCACGGCCGTGGCTTCGGCGAGGAGAAATTCGCCGTCCACCGCGTCCCAGACGGCCCGGTTCCGCACGTCCGGCACCGATTCCGGCGCCCGCAGCGGCACTGCGGAACCGTCGAAGAGCGCACTCAGCCGCCGCCGGAGCGACATGGGCCTCCCTTGCGGTTCTGATCGCTTCTGATCGAACTTGTCGTTAATTGTTGACTCGAACTATGCCACACGCTGGAGTGGCCGACATCACTCTCACGGAGGAGCAATGACGCTTCGGGGTCCGGCGGCCTTGTCCCGCCGAAGTTTCCTGGCCGGGTCGGCCGGGGTCGCGGCCGCGGGCCTGCTCGGCGGCTGCACGGCGCCGGCGACGGCGTCCGGCGCCACGCGCGTGCGCGTCTGGTCCTGGCTGACCGGGATGGACAAGTACGTCGCCGCGTTCAACGCGGCGCAGCACGAGGTGGCGGTCGAGCTGAACGTGATCGCGTCCGGCCTGAAGGGCGGGTACGCCCAGCAGACCAACGCGCTGCGCGCCCACAACGCCCCGGACATCCTGCACGCCGAGTACCAGGGCCTGCCGCAGCTGCTCACCACCGGCGGCCTCCGCGATCTCACCGCGGACCTCGCCGACCTCGAGCCCGGCTACTCCCCCGCGGCCTGGCAGGGCGTCCGCCCCGGCGGACGCACCTGGGCGGTCCCGATGGACCTCGCGCCGATGGTGCTCTACTACCGCAAGGACCTCTTCGACCGGCACGGCATCGCGGTGCCGCGCACCTGGGCCGAGTTCCGCACCGCGGCCCAGGCCGTCCGCGCGGCCGACGCGGCGGCTCGCATCACGACGTTCCCCCTCAACGACGGCTCGTTCTTCGCCGGGATGTGCTGGCAGGCGGGCGATCCCTGGTGGCGCGTCGACGGCGGGGCGTGGCGCGTGAACGTCGACGGCGAAGGCACCCTGCGCACCGCGGACTACTGGCAGCGGATGATCGCCGACGACCTGGTCGCCGCCGTGCCCACCGGGGACCAGGGCTGGATCGGCGCGATGCACCAGGGCCGGCTGTGGGGGCTGCTCGGCGCCGCCTGGAGCGTCGGCACGCTCGGCAAGTCCGTGCCGCAGGACAAGAACCGCTGGGCCGTCACCACCATGCCCACCTGGGACGGCAAGCCCGCGACCGGCGTCCAGGGCGGCAGCGCCTTCGCCGTCTCGGCCGAGAGCGAGGTGCCGGACGCGGCGGTGAAGTTCCTGCGCTGGCTGAGCACCGATCCCGCCGTGGCGAAGATCGGCACCACCTTCACCACTCCGTTCCCCGGCTACCTGCCGAGCCGGGCCGTGGCCGAGAAGGCGTACCAGGGCGGCTACTTCCTCGGCGACCCCGTCTACGGCGTGCTCGACGAGGCCGCCCGCCGCGTCCCGGACTGGACGTGGGGGCCGAACGCGCTGGGTCTCTTCTCCACCGTCGCCGACCACCTGGGCGGCGTGAAGACCGGGAGCACCACCCTGACGGCCGCGGTCCGGCAGACGCAGGCGGACGCCGTCGCGAACCTCCGGTCACGCGGGTTGACCGTGCTGGAAGGGAAAGCGTGATGACCGTCCTCACCCCCGAACGGGCCGTGCGCGGCCCTGACACCCCCGCGGACGCCGGACGGCCGCGGCGCCGCCGCGGCCACGCCGGGCTCGTGCTGGCGGCACCGTTCGCCCTGCTGCTGGCCGGCACCGTGCTCGTGCCGATCCTCTACGCGCTGTACCTGAGCCTCTTCACCGACCGCTTGTCGGGCCTGGGGTTCTCGGGGCCGCACCAAGTGTTCGTCGCGCTCGGCAACTACCTCGACGTCCTCACCGACCGCGCGTTCCACACCGGCCTCGGCAACGTGGCACTGTTCGTGCTGGTCCACATCCCGATCATGCTCGGCCTGGCGCTGGTCCTGGCCCTGCTGCTCGATTCCGCCGTCGTGCGGCTGCGGGGGGTGTGGTCGCTGGCGATCTTCCTGCCCTACGCCGTTCCGGTGGTGATCACCGGCCTCGTCTGGGCCTACCTCTACAGCCCGGGCTCCGGCCTGTCCGCACTGCTGCCGTTCGATCCGCTGGGCAAGAACGGGATCCTGCCCGCGATCGTCAACATCGCGACCTGGCAGTGGGTCGGCTACAACATGATCATCTTCTACACCGCGCTGCAGGCGGTGCCGCGAGACGTGCTCGAGGCGGCCCGCGCCGACGGCGCCGGGCAGCTGCGGACCGCGTGGTCGGTCAAGGTCCCGATGGTGCGGCCGACGATCTTCGTCGCGCTGGTGTTCACCGTCATCGGCTCGCTGCAGCTGTTCACCGAACCGCTGGTGCTGCGCGGTTTCACGAGTTCGGTCACGAGCTCGTGGTCACCCAGCCTGTACGTGTACGAAGCCGCGTTCGTCGCCGGCGACTACGGGCGGGCCGCCGCCGCGTCCGTGCTGCTCGCCCTCGTCTCGGCCCTGCTCTCGGCGCTGGTGATGCGCCTGTCCGCCCGGAGGTCGCGTTGATCCACTCCCCCGCCGCTGCGACATCCGAGGCTCCGCCTCGGGCCGGGGGCTCCGCCACCCGGAACCCCCGGAAAACAGGCTCGCGGTGGACGTCGCGCACGGTCGTGCACGTCCTGCTGGTACTGGTTTCGCTGTACGCGGTCCTGCCGCTCGTCTGGCTCGTCACCTCGGCCACCAAGTCCGTCGGCGACTTCTCCACCACCAGCGCGTTCGAGTTCGGCCGGTGGAACCTCGGCGCCAACCTCGGCGCGCTGGTCACCCAGGACGGCGGCGTCTTCCTCGCCTGGATCCGCAACTCGCTGCTCTACGCCGGGCTCGGCGCGGTGCTCGGCACGCTGATCTGTGCCGCGTGCGGGTACGCGATCGCGAAGCTGGACTTCCCCGGCCGGCGCGCGCTGTTCGCGGTGACGCTGGCCGGCGTCCTCGTGCCCACCACGGCACTGGCTCTGCCGCTGTACCTGCTGGCCTCCCAGCTGCACGTGGTGGGGACGTTCTGGGCGGTGTTCGTTCCCTTGCTCACCAACCCGTTCGGCGTCTACCTCGCGCGGGTCTACGCCGACGCCGCGGTGCCCGGCGAGGTGCTCGAGGCCGCCCGGACCGACGGCGCCGGCGAACTGCGGACGTTCTTCACCATCGCGCTGCCGATGCTACGACCGGGGCTCGTGACGATCTTCCTGTTCCAGTTCGTGGGGATCTGGAACAACTTCTTCCTGCCGCTCGTGATGCTCACCGACCCGCAGCTGTTCCCGATGAGCCTCGGCCTGTACCAGTGGAGCACGCGCGTGACCCAGTTCCCGCAGTACACTCCGCTCGTCGTCACCGGCTCGCTGCTGGCCGTGGTGCCGCTGGTCGTCGCGTTCGTCCTGCTGCACCGGCAATGGCGGTCCGGGCTGGCGGCGGGCAGCGTCAAATGACCCGTCGCCCGGAGACCCTGCTGGTGATGGCCCCCGACACGATGCGCCTGCAGTTCGGCGAAGCGGAACTGGCGCGGCTGCGCGCCACGGCCCGGCTCGGCGAGCCGGTGTGCGCGGGCGAACTGGCCTCGGCGCCGGTGCGGGCGCGGCTGGCCGAGGTCGAGGTGCTGATCACGTCGTGGGGCTGCCCCCCGCTCGACGACACGATCCTGCGAGCCGCCCCGAACCTGCGGGCCGTGCTCCACGCCGCCGGCAGCGTCCGCGACCACGTCGGCGCCGCGGTCTTCGACCGGGGGCTGCTGGTCACCACCGCCGCCGGGGCCAACGCCGAACCGGTCGCCCAGTACACCCTGGGCGCGATCCTGTGGGCGTTCAAGAAGGTGCCCTTCCTGGCCGCCGACGCCCGGACGTTCCGGGAGGACTGGCGCTACCGGGACGGCCGGGGTGAGCTGTCCGGCCGGGATCGCACGGTCGTGCTGGTCGGCTTCTCCCGGGTCGGCCGGCGGGTCGCCGCGCTGCTGCGGCTGCTGGAGCTGGCCCGGGTCCTCGTCGTCGACCCGGTGGCCGACCCGGCCGAGATCCGGGCGGCCGGTGCCGAGCCCGCCGCCCTGCCCGAGGCGCTTCCGCAGGCGGACGTGCTGAGTCTGCACGCGCCGTCGCTGCCGGAGACGCGCCACATGATCGGCGCCGCGGAGCTGGCCGCCCTGCGGCCCGGCGCGGTGCTCGTCAACACCGCGCGGGGCGCGCTCGTCGACACCGCCGCCCTCGAACACGCCTGTGCCGCAGACGGACTGCACGCCGTCCTCGACGTCACCGAGCCGGAGCCGCTGCCGGCCGGCTCCCCCCTCTACGACCTGCCCAACGTGGTGCTGACGCCGCACGTGGCGGGATCGCTGGGGTCGGAGACGCGCACCATGAGCGCCGAGACGATCGGGGAACTCGAGCGCTACGCCGCGGGACTCCCGCCCCGGGCCCCGGTGACCCGGCAGACCCTGGCCGTGCAGGCGTGACCCCCGCCGAGGACCGGCTGCTCTCGCCGTACACCGGCTGGACCCGCGGGCACTGGACGGCGCTGGCGGACCGGCTGCTCGCGGCGGCCGGCCGGTACCGCTCCCCGGCCGGGGCCCGGATCGACCTGCCGGGCCCGGCCAGCCGCAACGGCCGCGTTTCCGATGGGCTGGAAGGGTTCGCCCGGACGTTCCTGCTCGCCGGCTTCCGCGTCGCCGGGGAGGGCGGCGCGGACCCGGACGGCCTCCTCGAGCACTACGCGCGCGGGCTCGCCGCCGGCACCGATCCGAGGTCCGCCGAGGCGTGGCCACGACCGGACCGGCTAGGACAGTCCAAAGTGGAGGCCGCGTCGATCGCGCTGGTGCTCCAGCTGACCCGTCCGTGGCTGTGGGACCGGCTCGACGACGCCGTCCGCGACCGGGTCGTCGGCTGGCTGGCGACCGTGGTCGGGCAGCCCTACCCGCCGATCAACTGGGTGTGGTTCCGGATCGTCGTCGAATCGTTCCTGCGCGAGGCCGGTGGTCCGTGGTCGGCCGCCGACATCGAGGAGGACCTCGCCGTGCACGCGTCGCTGCGGCGCCCCGGCGGCTGGCTCAGCGACGGTGCCGAACGCGCGTACGACCACTACACCGGCTGGGCCCTGCACCTGTACCCGTCGCTGTGGACGCACCTGTTCGACGTCACCGGCACCTTGTGCCCGGCCGGACTGCGGGAAACGTGGGCGCAGGACCTCCGGGGTTACCTCGACGACGCCGTCCGGCTGGTCGGCACCGACGGGTCGCCGCTGCTGCAGGGCCGCAGCCTCGTCTACCGGTTCGCCGCCGCCGCGCCGTTCTGGGCCGGGGCGCTCACCGGCGCGAGTGGGCTGCCTCCCGGGCTCACCCGCCGCGTGGCCGGCGGCGTGGTGCGCCACTTCGCCGACCACCACGCGTTCGAACCGGACGGACTGCTGCGGCTCGGCTGGCACCACGCCTGGCCCGCGATGCGCCAGTCCTACTCCGGACCGGGTTCTCCGTACTGGGCCGCCAAAGGCCTGCTCGGCCTGCTCCTGCCCGCCGGCCATCCGGTGTGGACGGACGTCGAACAGCCGTTGCCGGTCGAAACCGCGGACGTCGTCCGCGTGCTCGCCGCACCGGGCTGGCTGGTCTCCGCCCGCCGGCGCGACGGGATCACCGTGGTGCTCAACCACGGTACCGACCACGCGAAACCCGGTGACCAGCGCACCGACTCGCCGCTCTACGCGCGGCTCGGCTATTCGACCGCCACCGTCCCGCCACTGACCGGCGACACGGTGCCGGATCCGCTCGACAACTCCGTGGTCGTGCTCGACGAGTCCGGCCGCGCGAGCCACCGCGCGGGCTTCGAGACCTGCTACGCGATCGAACTCCCCGGAGGCGTCGCCGCCGCCGCGTCCCAGGGGCCGGTCCGCTGGGTCGACGCCGTCGGCGACCACTCGCCGGACCACGGGTCGGGCCGCAGCGGCCCGGTCGTACCGGGCCCGATCGTCACGGTCGCTTCCGTGGTGCGCGACGGGTTCGAAGTCCGGCTGGCCCGGGTCGACGCCACGCCGGCCACGTCCGGCCGGAGTGTCCGGCTCGGCGGCTGGCCGGTCGCGGCCGGCTCCCGCCCGGCCGCGGACACCGGCCCGGACGTCAGCGCGTCCGCCTCCACGCCGGCCCTGCGTTCGGCGCTGTGGGGACTGTGCGGCTGCACCACCGCGGGCGTCGCCGTCGAGCACGGCACGTCGCCGCTCGGCGCCTGGACCGCGACGCCCTGGCTGTCCACAGGGGACGGGGTACCGGCCGGCGAGGTGCTCGCCGCGCTGGTCGTCCTCGACCGCGGCGGCCCGCCCGCGCCCGCCGTGCGGGTCGCGGTCACCCCGGACGAGGGCGGCCACCGGATCACGGTGACCTGGCCGGACGCTTTCGACACCACCGTCACCCTGCCCGCACCGGCCGGCCGGTGACCTGATGCCCGCCGCGAACGACCGGACCGAGGCGCTACGCCTCGGCCTGCTCCAAGACCTCGCTTCCCGGCCGACCCCCACGGACCGAACACGCCCAACCGGCTGTTCCCCAGGAGAGTTCCCGACCCGCCGCTGTCGGCCCCACGACCCTCGCCGGCGTCACCCCTGCTCGGTCGACCCGGTGGCCAGCGCGTCGAACTCACGATCGGGCAGTGACCGGTTGAGCTGCAGGAGCTTGTCCGCGAGCCAGCCGACCGCGTAGCGGGTGTCCGGGTGGCCGGACTCGACCGCCTGCCGGATCGTCTCGGCGACGACACGGGGGTCCGAGCCCTCGCTCAGCCCGGTCTCGCCGCGCTTCGCCATGGCCTCGGCCATCTCCCGGTACGCCCCGCGGCCGGACATCTCCCGCAGCTGCGTGGCCGTCCGGTCCTCGAACTCGGTCTTGATGATGCCGGGCTGGACGATCACGACGTCGATCCCGAACGGCCGGACTTCCATCCGAAGCGTGTCGGAGAACGCCTCGAACGCGTGCTTGGACGCGTAGTACCAGGCGCCGAGCGGCAACGCGATTTCGCCGCCGATCGACGAGACGTTGACGATCGTGCCGGCGCGCTGCTCGCGCATGGACGGCAGGACGAGCTGGACCAGCCTGGCCGGCGCAAGGAGGTTGACCTCGAGCTGGTCGCGCGCCAGGCCCAGGGGCACGTCCTCGATGGCGCCGTGCAGGACGGTGCCGGCGTTGTTGACCAGGACGTCGATCCGTCCCTGCTCCCGCAGGACGGTGGCGACCACCCGGTCGAGGTCCTCGTCGTCGCGGGCGTCCATGGCGAGCGCGTGCCCGCCGGCGGCGCCGAGATCGTCCATCTTGGACACGCGCCGCGCGGCGCCGTACACCGTGTGGCCCGCGCGCAGGAGCTCCAGCGCCGTGGCGTGGCCGATGCCCGACGACGCGCCGGTGACCAGGCATACCTTGGCTGCCATGAAAGTTACGCCTCCCAGGTGACGGGCAGCTCGTGCACGCCGTAGATGAGCATGTCGGTTCGCATGGGGATGTCCTCGGCGGGCACCGCCAGGCGCAGGCCCGGGAACCGGGTGACCAGTGCCGGCAGCACGACCGTCAGCTCCACGCGCGCGAGCTGCCGGCCGAGGCACTGGTGGATGCCGTGCCCGAAGGCGACGTGCCCGCCGGCGGGGCGAAGCAGGTCGAGGGTGTCGGGATCGGCGAACTGCGCGGGATCGCGGTTGGCCGCGGGGACCGACACGCTGACCGTCTCCCCCGCGGCGATCCGCTCGCCGTGCAGCTCGACGTCCTCGAGCGCGGTGCGCACCGTGAACGGGATGATGCTCAGGTAGCGCAGCAGTTCCTCGATCGCGTGGCCGGCGATGCCCGGGTCCGCGCGCAGGGCGGCGAGCCGGCGGGGGTGGCTCAACAGGGCGAAGGCGCCCAGCAGCACGAAGCCGATGTGGACCAGTTCCTCGTCGGTGAGGTCGCTGACGGTCAGCCCGCTGAGGAGGTCGTCGGTGGGCTCGGTGCGCTTGGCCGCGACCAGCTCACGGATGAACTCGTGCACGACCGCGTAGGCCGCCCCCTGCTCCTCCGGCGAGGCCGGCCGGAACAGGCCCAGGACGGCCCTCTGCAACCGGGCCCGGTCCGCGTGCGGCACGCCCAGCAGCTCGCAGAACACCTGTGCGGGGATCGGCTGCGCCAGTGCCGCCACCAGGTCGACCGGGCCGCCGTGCTTCTCCATCGCATCGAGGTGGTCAGCCG
This sequence comes from Amycolatopsis sp. NPDC051106, assembly GCF_040682775.1. NCBI lineage: Bacteria > Bacillati > Actinomycetota > Actinomycetes > Pseudonocardiales > Pseudonocardiaceae > Amycolatopsis > Amycolatopsis sp. NPDC051106. Next base: position 41,625 of record NZ_JBFBBQ010000018.1, read on the forward strand.
TGATGCCCTCGATCTCCTCGGTGAGCCGGCGCATGCGGCGGACGGTGAATTGACCGGTGAGCAAGCGGCGGTAGCGGGTGTGCTCCGGGGCGCCCATACCGCTGAAGAGCCCGGGCGGTGCGGGCCGGTCACTGCCGGGAGCACCGGGAACCGGCAGGTGCTGCAGCTCGGGCCGCACACTGAACCGCGGATCGGCCAGGACCGCGCGCACCAGGGCGTGACCGGTCGCCAGCCACCCCTCGTGCCCGTCCGGGTAGCTCAGCCTGCTCAGCGGACGCTGCTCGCGCAGCTCGGCCGGCCCGTCGGGCGGATCGTACGGCCGTTCGGCCGGCCGGGCCGTCGGCAGTGACGGGGCCATGTCGGTCTCCTCTCGTTCTCTTCGCGATAGCCGAAAGCTAGGACTGCCTTTCGTGCTGTCGCAATTCGGCAGCATGGTGTTCCGAGGTCCACGCGATACAATCTGTGCAATGACAATGCACCTGAATGCACTGGTTGCGAGAGGAGCGGCACGATGCCGGGAGGCCGGCTGACCCATGAGGAACGCCAGCGCGTCGCCGCCGGGCTGGCGGCGGGCCACAGCTTCGCCGAGATCGCCCGCCGGCTGCGGCGGCCCGCGTCGACTGTCAGCCGCGAGGTCGCGCGCAACGGAGGCGCCCGCGGCTACCGGGCGAACCAGGCGCAGCAGGCGACGAACTGGCGGGCCCACCGCCGCAAGCCGAACCCGGCCACGCCGCCCGCCGCCGGCCCCGACGGGCGTGACCCGCTGGTCCAGCGCGGTTTCCAGGACAGGTTCACCGAGATGATGATCCAAACCGGCGTCCCCGCGATGATGGCCAAGGTCCTGGTCTGCCTCTTCACCAGCGACACGGGCAGCAGCACCGCCCCCGAGCTCGTCGCCAGGCTTCAGGTCAGCCCGGCGTCGATCTCGAAAGCCATCGCCTGGCTCGAGCAGCGCGGCCTGGTCGGCCGCGAACGCGACGGCCGGCGCCAGCGCTACCTGATCGACGACGATGTCTGGTACCGGGCGTGGCAGACGAGCGCCGAGGGAATGGCGAGGTGGGCCGCCCTCTCCCGGCAGGGAGCCGAGCTGTACGGCACCACCACCCCGGCCGGCGCCCGGCTGCACGCCACGAGCCGGTTCTTCGACCACCTCGGCCACGACATGACCCAGGCGGCCGAACACTGGCGGCAGACCCTCGCCACCCGGCCCTGAGACCGCGCCGGTCGTCCGGGCCGGGTGGCTCACCAGGCGACGGGGCCCAGGCGGTCGATGAAGGTCCCGGTCGGCCCGTCGGCGTCGAGCGTCGCGAGTTCGACGATCGAGTCGGTGCCTTCGGTGACGGTCAGCTGACCGGTGTGCCGGTTCATGTCGGTGGCCGCGAACTTGTGGTTGGCGACCTCGCCGGGGGTGGCGACGTTGAACTTGATGTCCGGCAGCGCCTGCGCGTACCGCACGGTGATCATGTTCAGTGCCGCCTTCGACGAGCTGTAGGCCAGCTCGTGCATCTTCGAGACGGGCTGCGCCGGATCGGTCACGACCGCGAACGAACCGCCGCCGCTGGACACCATCACCACCCGCGGGTTGTCCGCGGCGCGCAGCAGGGGAAGGAACGCGTGTGTGACCCGGATGGGTCCGTACACGTTGGTGTCGTAGACGGAATGGATCTCCTCGGCCGTGGCGTCCGCGGGCGCGACCACGGTGCCCGGCGCACCCGCGTTGTTGATCAGCACGTCGAGCCGTTCGGTGTGCTTCCGGACGAGCCGGACCGCGTCGCTCACCGACTGCTCCGAGGTCACGTCCAGCGGAACCATGACGACGCGGGCCCCACCGGCGGTCAGCTTGCCGGCGGCTTCCCGCCCTCGGGTTTCGTCTCGCGAGCCGAGGAAGATCTGCCAGCCCAGTTCGCCGAGCCGGCGGGCCGCTTCGAAACCGAGGCCCTTGTTGGCACCGGTGATCAGGACCGAAGTGTGTTCTGAGTGAGTCATGCCCACCAGACACCACTTCCCTGCCCGGCCGTGACAGGACGTGAGCGGCGTCACCGGAGCGCCGGCAGAGCGCGGATCGCGGAACGGGTCAGCACCCACCCGGCCACGGTCGCGGCCAGGAAGACCACCACCAGCAGCGTGCTGACGTCGCCGTGGTTGCTCAGCGCGATGTGAGTGGGTCCGGCTGCGGCTGGTCCACGGCGACCTCGCCCCGGACGCCGGCGCCGTGTCGCGGGCCGACGGCCGGATCGCGTTCCTCTCCCAGCGACTCGACCTCCTCGACGACGACCGCACGGTCGCCGAAAACCTGGCCGCCGCCGCCCCCGCGCTGCCGCCCGCGCAGCGGATGAACCTGCTGGCCCGCTTCCTGTTCCGCGGCTCACGGGTGCACCTGCCGGTCGGCGTCCTCTCGGGCGGGGAACGGCTGCGCGCCACGCTGGCCTGCGTCCTGTTCGCCGAACCGGCACTGCAGCTGCTGCTCGACGAACCGACGAACAACCTCGATCGGGTCAGCACCGGCCAGCTGGAGACCGCGCTGACGGCGTTCCGCGGCGCGTTCGTCGTCGTGAGCCACGACGAACGGTTCCTCGACGCGATCGGGATCGACCGGTGGCTGCGACTGGAGAACGGTGACGTACACGGGTGACGTCGGACGACGGTCGCCGCGGGTCGTGCCGGATTCCTAGCGTGGTGAAGTCACCCGCTGAAAGGAAGAACATGTCCGAAGTGACCTACACCGCCGTCGCCACCTCCACCGCGGAGGGCCGCAACGGCGGCCGCGCGACCTCCGACGACGGCGCGCTCGACGTCACCCTCGCCGTGCCCAAGGCCTTCGGCGGCGCGGGCGACGGGACGAATCCCGAGCAACTGTTCGCGGCGGGGTGGGCGTCGTGCTTCGTCGGCGCCGTGCGCCGGGTCGCCGGTGCGAAGAAGGTGCCGCTGAACGACCTCGCCGTCGTCGCGGAGGTGACGCTGCACCACGACACGGAGGCGAGCGAGTTCAAGCTGAGCGCGGTCCTGCACCTGGAGGCGACGGGCATCGACCAGGCCACGGCGGACGAGCTCGTCCAGGGCGCCCACCAGGTGTGCCCGTACTCGAAAGCGACCCGGGGCAACATCGAGGTCACCCTCGACGCCACCGTCGCCTGATGAAGCGCGCGCTGGGCGTCGGGGCGGGCGTGCTCACCGCCGTCACCCCCGGCGCCGGCGTCCGGCGCGTCCCAAGCCGACGATCGGTGGAGCGCGGCACGCCGACCCTGGAGAGTCGGCTGCAGGCAATCCACCCAGACACCCAGGAGAAGGAAATGTCCACATTGCACTTCGTCGAGACGACCACCGCGACACCCGGGCAGGTCCTCGCCGCGCTCACCGATTTCGGGCCCGGTCGTGCGCTGTTGTTCGGCAACAGCGCCGACGAGTACCTGAAGGTCCACGGCCAAGGTCCCGGCTGGGCCGACGTCACCGAAGGCTCGGGCGGGATCTGGGAGCGGCTGCGGTACGACTGGTCGGATCCCCGCCGGATCGTCATGGAAACGACCGACTCGAACCTCTGGGGTGGCCGATCGGGACACACTTACACGCTGACGCGGCAACCGGACGGCACGACGGCGCTGGACGTCGTGGTGGTGCGGGAGGGTAAGAACCTCAAGGGGCGCCTGACCGGCACGCTGCTCGGGTCGGTCGGCAAAGGTGTGCTTCGCAAGGCCTTGAAGAACACGGTCAAGGCCATCGAGGCCCGGGGCGACGACGTAGTGGCTGGGTGATCAGGACGATCGGGTGAGCGTCGGCGAGGTCGTGGAAACCGGGGAACGCACCAACCCAGACGTGCAGTTTCGCCTCGCCCCGCGTCAGCCGGCCGGGTGCGACCGCGGGTCGGCGAACCAGCGGCTCTTGAACTCCATCAGCGAGGCGATTCGGTCGGTTCGTAGAAGTCCCTGGCCGGATGCCCGCCCTCGCCACCGGGGTAGGTCTCGGTGCGCGGGCGGACCGAGCAGCTGCCGATCGCGTCGGCCGGCTCAGCCGTCACCGCGACGACGCTCAGCACGACCGCCGCAACCAAACCGGCCGCGACCAGGCCGCCGTGCGCGGCCTTGTGCGCTCGCGACCACGTCACCACGCGGGCGGCGAGCTTGCCGAGGACGATCATGACCGCGATCGCCAGCAGCTGCCCGATCTCGACACCGACGTTGAACGCGATCACGCGGCCGAACAGTCCGTCCGCGGGCAGGCCGAGGTCCTGCAGCCGGGTCGAGAGGCCGAGGCCGTGCACGAGCCCGAAGGCGAACACGCCGAGGCCGAACCAGCGCCATTGGATGGGGCGGCCGAACCAGCCGACCACGCCGACGAACACGAGGCTGAGCGCGATGACGATGTCCACGACGGTGGCGTCGACGCGCCAGCCGGCCAGGGTCGCGGCGATCAGGGGTGGTGCTGTGCCCGAGCACGAACACCGAGATCAGTTTCGCCGCGCGGCGGAGCTCACCGGCGAGCAGGACGATGCCCGCGATGAACAGCAGGTGGTCCCAGCCCAGCAGCATGTGCTCGATGCCGAGCGGGACGAACTCGAGGGTGGTCTTGTCGGCGGCGCATCCGGAGATCCCGTGCGCCGACGCGGCCGGGGCGCACACGACCGCGGTGACGAGGACGGCGATCCCGGCGGCCGGCCGGGTCAGGACACGCGAGGGGAACACGGTCACTCCCCGCCCGGCGTCGAGGAACCGCGTCGGCGCGCGACGAGCACACCGCCGATCACCGCGAGCACCACGATCACGATGAGGACCCAGCCTCAGGCCGGGAACCCGCCACCGGAGTCGGCCCGGCCAACGCAGCGACCGCGCCGAGCCCGGCACCCACGGCGAGCACACGCAGCATCGGCCAGCGGAAGCCGAAGACCAGGACGACGGCAACCACGGTGAGCACCGCGGCGACCGGGCGGAAGCCCGGCTTCGGCCAGGCCGCGACCCCCGTTACGGAGGTAACTTCGCGATGTGATGAGAGGAGCAGCGATGACCGGCTCGTTCTGGTGGGATCTGCTGATCGGCGTCGCCGCCGCGCTGCTGCTGGCCTGGCTGGCACTCGTCGTCGCGCTGGTGATCGTGCGGCCACGGGGTGGCCTGCTGCGCGAGGCGCTCCGGCTCCTGCCCGACGTACTCCGGCTGATCCGGCGCCTCGCCGCCGACAAGACGCTTCCCTGTGGCGTCCGGATCCGGCTGGGCCTGCTTCTCGCTTACCTCGCGCTCCCGATCGACGTGATCCCCGACTTCATCCCCGTCCTCGGCTACGCCGACGACGCCATCATCGTCACCGCCGTCCTGCGCGGCGTCGTCCGCCACGCCGGGCTCGACGCCGTCCGCGCCCACTGGCCCGGCACCGACGACGGCTTCGCCGCCCTCACCCGCCTGACCGGGATTCGCTAGCCGAGCCGGACCACGATGCCCGTCAGTCCGTTGAGGACGCTCGCGACGCCGGCCCGGACCGCCGCTGACGCGCGCGCGGGGGTGAACGATGCCGGGTCGTAGCCCGTCGATGTGCCGAGACCCTCGCCGCGGAAGGACGCGCCCGGCCAGTTGGCCGCCGTCACATTCGCCGTCGGCTCGGCCAGCTCGGCTCCGAGCACCAGGAACTGGCGATCGAGGTGGTTGGCCGTGACCAGGGCCAGCGGGTCGACGAGCTGCCGGCCCGCGCTGATGATCAGGTCCGGCGCCAGCTTCACGGCCTCGCCGATGCTCTCGGTGTACCGGCCGGGGTCCGCAGCGGTGATGGTCTTGAGGCTGACCTGTTCCTGCTCCGCCCAGCCCGTCACCGCGGCCACGAGCGTCCGGGTCGGCGCGTCGTCCCCGGCGCTCAGCAGCACCACCCGGTAGCCCGGCGACGGATTGACGCCGTCCCAGGAGCCGGGGCTCGGGGTGATCGTCGCTTCGGGCGTCGGCGACGCCGTGACGAACCCGGGACCGAGCACGCCGACGGCGCTGGGCGCCGGGTGCGGCGCGGACCAGTCGCCCGGTGGTCCGCAGCCGGCCGTCAGGACGGCGACCACGGCCAGCGCGACAGCGAACCGGAAACGCAAGCTGATCGTCCTCTCACGAAAGCAGTCGACGCCCCTTCCTACCCGATCGCCGGCGTCGCGCGCCGTCCGTCGGCTTCCGGTCGCCGAGTGTTCGCCTGGGATCCGCCGTCCGTTCGCCCGCGGCCAGCAGGCTTCGGGGCGCAACAGCAGAAAGAGGATCCATGCGCCGTCTCGTCCCCGCCTTCGCCGTCGCCGCGTTCGCGGTCACGGCCGCCGTGCTGGGCGCCGCGCCCGCGTCCGCCCACGGCTTTTCGTCCACTGTGTACGCCGACCTCACCGCACCCGAGCGGGGACACGTCCGCGCCGCACTGGGGCTCGAGTACGACCTGCTCGTCGTCTCGGCCGCCGACGCCGAGCGCGACGATCCGCTGTTCCGGCAAGGCACCGCGGCCTTCGACGCCCGGGACGCGGCCGCGCAGGCCGCCGCGCTCCAGGCCCACACCGCTTCGGTCGTGAAGTACGTGACCGAGCGCTTCCGCGTCACCACCGAGGGCGGAGCGTGCACTCCCGGGCAAGACGGCGGCTTCGCGATCGAGCAGCGCGACGGCGTGCCCTACACGCGGCTGGTCCTCGACTACCGCTGCCCGGACGCCGAGGCGCACGAGGTGTCCAGCGGGCTGTTCCCGGACTCCGAGCAGTACGTCCGCGACACCAAGACGATCCTCACCTACGCCCTCGACCTGACCTCCGGCAGCGCCGCGCTCGACGCGCAGCAGCCGTCGTTCTCCACGCGGCAGGCCTGGACCGAACGGTTCTGGGACTTCTTCCGGCTCGGCGCGGAGCACCTGCTCACCGGGCTCGACCACATCCTGTTCCTGCTGGCGCTCATCGCGGGATCGCGGCGGCTGCGGGAGATCGTGCTCGCGGCCACGACGTTCACCCTCGCCCACTCGGTGACCTTCGTGCTGGCCGCGCTCGGCCTCGTGCGGGTGCCCGCCGCGATCATCGAGCCCCTCATCGCCCTCTCGATCGCGGTCGTCGCGGCTTGGCCGCTGTGGCGGCTCCTGCGCGGCCTGCCGGATCTCGACGCGCGCGACGGGCACTTCAGCCTCGACCGGGCCGGCTGGATCCGGCTCGGGGTGGTGTTCTGCTTCGGGCTGGCCCACGGACTCGGGTTCGCCTCCGCGCTGGGCATCGACACCGCGTGGTCGTGGACGCTGCTGTGGTCGCTGCTGGTGTTCAACCTCGGCATCGAGGCCGTGCAGCTGGCGCTCATCGCGCTGGTCTTCCCGCTGCTCGCCGTGCTGCGCCGCCGGTCCCCCGGCGCGCCGCGCTGGACGACCGGGGCGATCGCCGCTGCGGTCTCGGTGATCGGCCTGACCTGGTTCGTGCAGCGCGTTTCCGGGCTGTGACCGCCAGTTCTTCCGGCCCGCGCAACCGGGACGACGAGCCTTGTTCACCTGGCTCACATGAGCGGCGTAAACGCTTCGTGCGGCTCAACCTCTCCGACCGAAATGGACCCACCCCGATGAAGTTCCTCAGATCGATCGCGGGCGCGCGGCCCGCCGCCCGCGGCCTCACCGCGGCGGCGCTGGGCCTGGCCGTGGCGTTCGGCACCGGCCCGGTCACCGCGGCCGCCGCCGACGAGCCGGTGAAACTGTCCGGCATCGTCCTCGGCGTCGGTGCCCAGGAGAACCAGCGCGTCGTGAGCTGGTACTCCGCCACCGGCGCCGCCCAGGTCGTGCAGGTCGCCCCGAGCGACCGGATCAAGCACGGCCAGTTCCCGAAGAACGCCCAGACCTTCCCGGCCACCGTCACCGCGAACAGCGTCAACGGCGGCTTCAACGCGCACGCCACGCTCGACGGCCTGCGCCAGCGCACCGGCTACTCCTACCGCGTGGGCTCCGGCGGCAGCTGGTCGCCGGTGTACACCTTCAAGACGCAGGACTTCCGCGGCGACTTCGACTTCCTGTTCTTCGGCGACCCGCAGATCGGGTCGTCGGGCAACACGGCCGAGGACGGTGCCGGCTGGGCCGACACCCTGAACGTCGCCCTCGGCGCCAACCCGAACGCCGAACTGCTCGTCTCGGGCGGCGACCAGGTCGAGAGCGCCAACACCGAAACGCAGTGGGACGCCTTCCTCGCGTCCGACAAGCTGCGCCAGTACCCGTGGGCCGCCACCATCGGCAACCACGACGTCGGCGGCAAGGCCTACGAGCAGCACTTCTGGACGCCGAACACCGACCGCTCGTCGGCGTACTACAACGGCGACCCGGCCACCCGGTCCGGCGGCGACTACTGGTTCCGCTACAAGGACGTGCTGTTCATCGACCTGAACAGCAACGCCTACGCCGCCGGCGCGGACGAGGCGCACATCGGGTACGTCACCGACGTCGTGAAGAAGGAAGGCCGCAAGGCGAAGTACACCGTGCTGGTCTACCACCACTCGATCTACTCGCCGGCCGACCACGCCAACGACGCCGACAACCAGAAGCGCCGTCAGGACTTCCCGACCGCGTTCTCGAACCTCGGCGTCGACCTGGTCCTGCAGGGCCACGACCACAGCTACTCCCGCAGCTACGTGATCAAGAACGGGCAGAAGGCGAACCCGGCCGAGCAGCCCGGCGCCACCCAGGTGACCCAGGGTCCCGGCGGCGTCGTCTACGTGACGGCGAACTCCGCGTCGGGCTCGAAGTACTACGACCTGACCGACCCGGACACCACCCAGGACCCGAACTACGGTCCGGACCCGCTCGACCCGGACCACCACTGGGCCAACTCGGTCGAGAACCAGGAGCACGTCCGCACCTACGTCAAGGTCGGGGTGCGGGACGACAAGCTCGTCGTGCAGAACCTCCGCAGCGGCACCTGCGCCGCCCCGAACGCGGCGGTCGAGCTCGGCAAGGTCTCGTGGTGCGGCCCGGACAGCGGTGCCACCCCGGCCCAGCCGGTCGGCTCCGTCGTCGACAAGGTCACCATCCACCCCTACCGCGGCCGCGACCACACGCCCCCGGGCAAGCCGTGCTGGCTCGAGCAGCCGGCCACCGGCCCCGGGCGCACCGTCACCGCGCTGAACTGACCCGCTGACCGCGTGGTGGGGCGGAGACCCCGCCCCACCACACTTTTCCCGACTTGGACCCCCATGCACATCACCCGCGTTGTCGTGGCCCTGCTGGCCGCGGCCGGCTTCGCCGCAAACACCCCCGGCGTCGCCGGTGCCCAGGACGAGGTGCCGTGGACGGTGGCGACGGCGGTCAACGACCTCGGCACCGACCGGGACAACTACAGCTACACCGCCGACGCGGGCGAACGCATCGACGACGGCCTGGTGATCGCCAACCACGGCCCGGCCCCGCTCGACCTGGCCGTGTACAGCGCGGACGCGTTCACCACCGACAGCGGCCAGCTCGACCTCCTCGCCAAGGGCAAGCCGTCGACCGGGGTCGGCGCGTGGGTCCGGCCGAGCCACGATCACGTCACCGTCCAACCGGGACAGACCGCCGAGATGCCTTTCACGGTCACGGTTCCGGCCGATGCGTCCTCCGGTGATCACCTGGGTGGCATCCTCACGTCGACGACCCAGGGCGGCGTCGAGCGGCGGGTCGGCATCCGGATCCGGCTGCGCGTCGGCGGCGACCTGCGTCCGGGCCTGTCGGTCGAGGACGCGGAAGTGGGCTACGCGGGCACCGCGAACCCGTTCGGCACGGGCGACGCCACCCTGACCTACACGCTGCGCAACACCGGCAACGCCGTCGTCGCGGCGCGGCAGTCGGCATCGGTCTCCGGCCCGTTCGGCAGCCTGCGCGTCCAGGCCGGCGCCATTCCCGACTCGCCGCAGCTGCTGCCCGGCGAGACCCGGAAGGTGTCGGTGCCGGTGCCCGCGGTCACCCCGGCGCTGTCCCTGACCGGGACCGTCACCGTCGTCCCGCTGCTCACCGACGCGGCGGGCTCGACCGCTCCCCTGCCCGCCACCGAGACGACGACACACGCGTCGGCCGTCCCGTGGACGCTGGTGGCCTGCGTCGTCGCGCTGATCGCCGTGCTGGTCGTGCTCCGACGCCGGCGGCGAGCCAAGCCCGGCGAAGACGAGCGCCTGCCGGAGCGCGACGAGGTCGCGGTCTGATCCACCCGCGGGCCACCGGCACTACACCTCGATGTGCGAGCCCATGATGACCGTGCGGTCGCGAGGGAGCGCGAAGTACTCCGCGGCGTCGGCGGTGATGTACGACGTCGCGATGAACAGGCGCTTGCGCCAGCCCGCCATGGTCGGCTCGTCGCCGCGGCGGAGCTCGATCTTGGACAGGAAGTAGGACGCCTCGCCGACTTCCAGGCGGCCCTCGGTGGCGTCCGGGTCGAGCAGTCCGAGGGTCCTCGGCACGTCCGGAGTCTCCATGTACCCGAACCGCGCGATGACGTAGGTGATCCCGTCGTCGGCGTACCCGAGGTCGTCGACGGTGACCCGCTCGGCGTCCGGGATCCGGGGCACCGGCTCGGTCTCCAGGGACAGGATCACGACGTGCTCGTGCCGGACGTGGTTGTGCTCGACGTTGGCGCGCATGGCCAGCGGCGCGGTTTCGTTGCCGCGGTTGAGGAACACGGCCGTGCCGGGCACGCGCTGCGTCGCCTCTTCGCCGCTGTGGATCTGTTCGACGAACTCCCGCAATGAGCCTTCGTGGCGGCTTCGCTCGGCGGTGACGATCTGGCGGCCGCGTTGCCACGTCGTCATGACGGTGAACGCGGTGAGGGCGATCAGCAGCGGCAGCCACGCGCCGTGGACGAGCTTGGTGAGGTTCGCCGCGACGAACAGCAGGTCCACCGAGAGCAGCACCGCGCCGCCGAGCCCCAGGAGCCACACCGGTGTGCGCCACTTGATCCGGGCGACGTAGAAGAACAGCGTGGTGGTGATGGTGATCGTCCCGGTCACGGCCATGCCGAACGCGTACGCCAGCGCCGCCGAGCTGCGGAACGCGAACACCAGCGTCAGCACCGACACCAGCAGCAGCCAGTTCACCCACGGCACGTAGATCTGCCCGCGCTCGGTCTCGGAGGTGTGGGCGATCCGCAGCCGCGGCAGGTACCCGAGCTGGGCGGCCTGCGACGCGACCGAGTACGCGCCCGTGATCACGGCTTGGGAGGCGATCACGGTCGCGGCCGTGGCGAGCAGCACCAGCAGGATGCGGGCCCAGCCGGGAACGAGCAGGAAGAACGGGCTGCTGACGTTGGCCGGGTTCTCGAGGATCAGCGCGCCCTGGCCGAAGTAGCTGAGCACGCACGCGGGGAACACCAGGAAGAGCCAGCCGCGGCTGATGGCGCGCCGTCCGAAGTGGCCCATGTCGGCGTACAGCGCTTCGGCGCCGGTGACCGCCAGCACGATCGCGGCCAGCGCGAAGAAGGCGATGCCGAAGTGGCCGGCGAGGAAACCGGCCGCGTAGGTCGGCGAGAGCGCCTTGAGGATCTCCGGGTGCCCGGCGATCCCGGTGATCCCGGCCGCGCCGATGACGGTGAACCAGGCGATCATCACCGGCCCGAACACCCGCCCGACCGCCGCGGTCCCCCGTCGCTGCACGAGGAACAACCCGACGATGATCACCGCCGTGATGGGGACGACCCAGGCGTCGAACGATTCGTCGACGACCTTGAGCCCCTCCACGGCCGAGAGCACCGAGATCGCCGGGGTGATCATGCTGTCGCCGAAGAACAGCGACGCGCCGAAGATGCCCAGCCCGGCCAGCACCACCGCGGCCCGCCGGCCCCGGCCCGCGGCCCACTTCCGCAGCAGGGTGATCAGCGCCATGATGCCGCCCTCGCCGTCGTTGTCGGCGCGCATGGCGAGCAGGATGTAGGTGACCGTGACGATGACGGTCACGGACCAGAAGATGAGGGACACGACGCCGTAGACGTTGTCGACGCTGACCGGCACCGGGTGCGGGTCGCTGGGACTGAAGACCGTCTGCAGGGTGTAGATCGGGCTGGTCCCGATGTCGCCGAACACCACACCGAGCGCACCGACCACGACCGCGAGCCGCACCGACTGGCGGACACTCCGGCCACCGGCCGCCGGCGCTTCGTCCGTTGTCGTCATGTTCCGGTCGTTCGTCACGATCTTCTCCCCAGGGCGAGCCGCACCGGCGCGACGATACCGGCCCTGGACGATCTTCACCCGGCGCGGAGCCGGGCCGGTTCACCAGGACCGCGGAACTCTGGGACGGCTATCGAGTGGTTCGCCTCGCACGCGGCCGGTGCGGTTGGGCGTGGTCGCCGCCTTGGCCCTCCGTGATGCCGCGGTCGACGTGGTCGGCGTGGTGCAGTGCCTGCGCGAGCAGGCCGCGGACGTGGTCGTCCGCGGCCGAGTAGTAGACGAACGTGCCCTCGCGGCGGCCCTTGACCAACCCGGCCAGCCGCAGCTTCGCCAGGTGCTGGCTGACCGCGGTCGGGGCCGCGCCGGCCAGCTCCGCCAGGCAAGCCACCGACGACTCGCCCTGCAGCAGCGCCCACAGCACCTTGATCCGCGTCGGGTCCGCCAGCAGCCGGAGGGACTCGGCGGCGAGGTGCACCTGCTCCTCGGTGGGCATGTCGAAGTCCGGCAGCGATTCGTGCATCCGGCCAGCCTACCTGCTCATCCAGCTGCCTACGTACCTGCATGTGTACGCATATACGCTGCTAACGTGGACAGCGAAGATCCGACGACCGCGGAACCGGAGACAGCCATGGCGAAGCAGGGCCACGACCACCGTGGACACGGGCATGCCCATGGCCACGGCCAGGGGCGGCGCCGCGGATCGAGCGCGCTGCGGCACCTGATCACGCCCCACAGCCACGACAGCGCCGACCGCGTCGACACCGCGCTCGAGACGAGCAAGCGCGGCATCAGGGCGCTCATCCGGTCGTTCACCGCGTTGTTCGTCACGGCGGTCGCGCAACTGGCGCTGGTCCTCGTCACCGGCTCGGTCGCGCTGCTGGGCGACACGATCCACAACTTCGCCGACGCCCTCACCGCGCTCCCGCTCGGGATCGCGTTCCTGCTCGGCCGCCGCGCCGCCACCCGCCGCTACACCTACGGCCTCGGCCGGGCCGAGGACCTCGCCGGAGTGGTCGTCGTGCTGCTCATCGCCGCTTCCGCGGCACTCGCCGGCTACGAAGCGGTGCTGCGGCTGATCACCCCGCAGCCGGTCCAGCACCTGTGGGTCGTCGCGGCGGCCGGCGTGGTCGGCTTCATCGGCAACGAGCTGGTCGCGCGGTACCGGATCACGGTGGGTCGTCAGATCGGGTCGGCCGCGCTCGTGGCCGACGGCCTGCACGCCCGGACCGACGGGTTCACCTCGCTGGCCGTCGTGCTCGGCGCCGCCGGAGTCGGGCTCGGCTTCCCCGCCGCCGACCCGATCATCGGCCTGCTCATCACCGTCGCGATCCTGTTCGTCCTGCGCGACGCGGCGAAGGAAGTCTTCCGGCGCCTGATGGACGCCGTCGACCCGGCGACCGTCGACCTCGCCGAGCGGACCGCCCGCGCGATTCCCGGGGTCCGGGACGTGACCGATCTGCGGATGCGCTGGATCGGCCACGCGTTGAGGGCGGAACTCGCGGTCCGGGTGGACGCCGACCTCACGGTCAAGCAGGCCCACCAGCTCACCCACGACGTCGAAGCCCGGCTGCGGCACGCCGTACCCCGGCTCACCGCCGCGGCCATCCTTACCGAGCCCGCCGCCGGGTGAAAGAGGAGACGGGCCGAACCCGGCACTGCCGGCACGCGCATCACGTGAGTTCCCTGCGGCCGTCTCCGGTCCGGCACGACCCGGCCGCCGGCGGCCAGGCGGCGATCTCGCTCCTCGACCACGAACGCGCGCACAGCGGCCGGGTCCCGGTTCTGACGCTCCTCGAAGCCCGGCTCGCCGAGCTGCGCGACGGCGCCGAACCCACCCCCGGCGACCCGCGGCAGGCACCACCGGTGTCCGGCACCCCGGGCGGTTCGCCGGTCGACGACTCGACCGCTGCCCTCGGAACCACCCCCCTGCGCCACGGCGTGGCCGGCCAGACACCCCAACGCGGCCGTCCCTAGACCGAGCGATGGGGTGAGCCACCTCGGACACGAGGAGAACGCCTGCGCGGTCGGACGATTCGGTCCCGTTTCCGCCCCGCGGAGGTCTGAGGGGGGTCGACCTGCGAGCGGAAACGGGAGACTGAGGCCGGTACGGGGGTCGCCTCTCGGCGGGTGGCACGACACGGCTCCGACCGGATCGGTATTCCGTGAAGGCAAGGGGTGAGGCCCGGGGACACCGCCGTACCGACACCCTCTACAACGTCCCCGCCGCACGGTTGTTTCCGGACCACGGCCGCCCGGCAGGTGACGTCCGTCGCTTCCGGGGCGCGGCCTGCGCACCAGCCGGTTTACCGGGGATCGGTACGGGAATGTCGCCGGTGGACCCCCGTGCTGCCACGACGCTCCGGTCACCCGCCGAGGCGGCACGCTCCGAGCGCGGCCCCGATTTCTCCCGAGGAGATCGGGGCCGTTGCGCGCACTGGCCCGGACCGCACGGCGTATCCGCGGGGAATTCGCCCGCGGATACGCCATGGGGTTCGCGACGCGCCAAGTGATCGAAGGGTTGTCGGCAAAAAGCCCGGGTAAGCGCCGCTGACGGTCACCGATCCCGCGGAGGAACCATGAGTCCCAGCCACGTTCCCGCCCCCACCCGCGGACTGGGCCGAGCCACCCGCGCGGCGGCGTCCGCGGCCGGCGGTGCCGACCGGCGGCTGCACGCGGCCGGGGGCCTGCGGCGGCAGTTCACCAAAGTCTTCCCGACGCACTGGTCGTTCCTGCTGGGCGAGGTGGCCCTCTACAGCTTCATCGTCCTGCTGCTCAGCGGTGTCTACCTGACGCTCTTCTTCGACCCGTCGATGCAGGAAGTCACCTATCAAGGCGCCTACGCGGACCTGCGCGGCGTGCCGATGTCCCGGGCGTTCGCGACCACCCTCGACCTCTCGTTCGAAGTCCGCGGCGGGCTCTTCATGCGCCAGCTGCACCACTGGGCCGCGCTGATCTTCGTCGCCGCCATGATGATCCACATGTTCCGGATCTTCTTCACCGGAGCGTTCCGCCGTCCCCGCGAAGCCAACTGGGTGATCGGCGCGCTCCTGCTGATCCTGGGTATGTTCGAGGGCTTCTTCGGCTACTCGCTGCCCGACGACCTGTTGTCGGGCACCGGCATCCGCGCCACGCTCTCCGGCATCGTGCTGTCGCTGCCCGTGGTGGGCACCTGGATCCACTGGGCCCTCTTCGGCGGCGAATTCCCCGGCGACGTCATCATCCCCCGGCTCTACACGATCCACATCCTGCTGCTGCCCGGGATCATGCTCGCGCTCGTCGGCGTCCACCTGGCGCTGGTCTGGTACCAGAAGCACACCCAGTTCCCCGGCGTCCGCCGGAAGGAGACCAACGTCGTCGGCGTCCGGATCCTGCCCGTGTTCGCGCTCAAGGGGGGCGCCTTCTTCGCGCTCGTCACCGGCATCCTCGCGCTGATGTCCGGGCTCTTCCAGATCAACCCGGTGTGGAAGTTCGGCCCCTACGACCCGTCGAAGGTCTCCGCCGGCTCCCAGCCGGACTGGTACATGGGCTGGGCGGACGGCCTGCTGCGCGTCTACCCGCCCTGGGAGCTGTTCCTCGGCAACCACACGGTGCCGCAGCCGTTCTTCGCCGGTGTCGTCGGCATGACCCTGCTCCTCGGCGCCCTGATCAGCTACCCCTGGCTCGAACGCCGCTTGTCCGGCGACACCGCCCACCACAACCTCCTCCAGCGTCCGCGGGACGTCCCGGTCCGCACCGGCATCGGGATGATGGCGCTGGCGTTCTACGGCGTGCTGACCCTCTCGTCGTTCAACGACATCATCGCCCTGCAGTTCGACATCTCCCTCAACGCCACCACCTGGGCCGGGCGCATCGGCCTGCTGCTCGCCCCGCCCGTCGCCTACCTGATCACCTACCGCGTCTGCCTCGCCCTGCAACGCTCCGACCGCGAAGTCCTCGGCCACGGCATCGAAACCGGCATCATCACCCGCACCCCGGACGGCACCTACCTGGAGATCCACCAGCCGCTCGACGGCAAGGCCCTGACCTACCAAGGCGCGTCGGTCCCGAAGAAACCCAACAAGCTCGGCGCGGCCGGGCACGCGGTGCCGGGCAGCCTGCTGCGCCCCGACCCACCGGAGGAGACCGCGGCTCTGGAAGCGGCGGCCCGCCGCGGACAGCTGCGCCACGGCCTCGGCGGCGAACCGCAAGACGGGCAGGCCCGGCCATGACCCCGCCGGGCTCCGGCGGCACGGCGATGCCCTCCCGCTGGCAGATCGACGTTCTCGTCTACGAGGACGAGAACCTGTACCCCGTGCTGCTCCTGCAGCCGGGCCGCCCCGACGACCACCGGGAGCTGGTCCGCCTGCTGAGCAAGGCCGGCTTCGCCACCCCGGCCGGGTGGGAGTGGGAACGCGGCCTCTGGCCCTGGGCCGCCGGCTGCCACGTCGAGATCACCGGCCGGCCCGCGGTGACCGTGCACGCCGGCGGCCGGAGCCTCACCGTCGGTTTCGAACCGGCGAACCCGCCACCGGAGTGGACCTGCGCCGCACGCCGCCAGCGACAGGTGCTGTTCGTCCTGCTCCCGCCCCGGCCCGGCACCGGCGAAGACGACCTCATCGTCGACGACCTCGCCGCGCTGGGCCGGACCAGGGGATGGCGGAGCTGCCTGGCGGCCAGCATCCCGTTCGGCTGAGCCTTCGGCCGGCCTGGCCCGCCCTGAAACCGCTCCCCTGGCGATCCGCCGGACGACGTGGGAAGTTGGATCCACGAGGCGTGGATCAAGGGGTCCGCGGAGGGCGTCGAGGAGGGCGTGAAGATGGACCACCGGACGCACGACGTCTCCGCGGCCCTGCTCGAGCTGACGGAATCACTGCGAGCCGGCGAGCCCCGCGACGAGACCCTGGCGCGGATGGCCACCCGGGTGGTGGCGGTGCTGCCCGGCGCCGACGCCGCGAGCGTGACCTTGTTCGACGGCGGCGTGCCCCGCACGATCGCGGCCACCGAGGAGAGCGTGCTCGTCCTCGACAAGGCCCAGTACTCCCTCGACGACGGCCCCTGCCTCGAGGCGACGCGCACCGAGACGGTCGTCCGCACCGACACGGCCACGGCCTGCCGGCGATGGCCCGCGTTCGGCGAGGCCGCGGCCGGCGCCGGCGTCGAAACGATGCTGTCCTGCCCCTTGTTCGTCGGCGTCGACGATGCGGTGACCGGGGAAGCGGCCCGCCACCACGACCTGTCGGGCGCGCTGAACGTGTGGAGCCGGAAGCAGGACGCCTTCGACCCGATGGACGCCGCCCTGGTCGCCTTGTTCACCAGCGCCATGTCCGGGATCATCCTGACCGCGGCCCGGTGGGCCCACGCCCAGGTCCAAGCCCGGCAGCTGGTCACCGCACTGGAGACCCGCGACACGATCGCCACCGCCAAGGGCATCGTGATGGCTCGCCGCGAGCTCACCGCCGACGAGGCGTTCGCCTGGCTCACCCGGCTCTCCCAGCGGACGAACCGCAAGGTCCGCGACATCGCCGCGTTCATCGTGGCCCAGCCGGCGATCGTCGAACCGGCTCAGCGCGGCGGCGCGGCGGGCTCGGCCTGACCCGCCGTCTCGTTCCCGCCG
The DNA here is from genome assembly GCF_040682775.1 of Amycolatopsis sp. NPDC051106. Classification (NCBI taxonomy): domain Bacteria; kingdom Bacillati; phylum Actinomycetota; class Actinomycetes; order Pseudonocardiales; family Pseudonocardiaceae; genus Amycolatopsis; species Amycolatopsis sp. NPDC051106. The sequence goes on from NZ_JBFBBQ010000018.1 coordinate 59,289, forward strand.
GCTGACCGGTGTGCCGGCGTCATGACTCAGGGTCGGCGACCTCGGCCGGGTCGAGCTGCCTGGTCACGACGTCGAGCAGGGGCCGGCCGCAGGCGAACGCGTAGGCCCGGATCCGCGCCAGGGCCGCCGCGGGCGGCAGGGTGAGCACGGCCATCACCATGCCGGTGGCCTGGGACACCTGCCGGTACCGCATGCCCGCCCCCGACATCCCGGACCCGTCTCCGCCGAGCCGGCGACCGGCGTTCGACGACAGGCCCGACAACGCGAGCGCGGCGATGCCGGCCAGCTGCCGGGCGACGACCAGATCGCCGGGGCTCAGCTGACCGGGAACGGCGCGGTGGGTGTCGAAGGTCGCGACGGAGATCCCTCCGATATGGACCGGAAAGGAGAACAACGCCGCGGCCTGCGTCGCGGCCTCGACGGCGAAGACCGGCCAGGTCGGCGCGAGGTCGGCGGCGAGGTCGGGCACGAGCACCGGCTCACCGCCGGCGTATGCCTCGAAACTCGGACCTTCACCCAGCACGAACTGCAGGTCCGCGAGGGTGGCGCTGACCGCGTCGGTGGCATGCACCAGCTCCCGTTGCCCGGCATGAGCCACGACGGTGATCGCGGCGCCGTCCACCGGCACCAGCCGCACGCACTCCCGGCACACCCGGCCGAGCAGGTCGAGCCCGCCTTCGGCGGCGTTCGCGCGCAACGCCGACAGCACGCTCGCGGCCAGCCCCTTGACCTCAGTCATCACTCAGGGGTTCGGAGTCGGTGCCGGGTGGACGGTCGCGACGAACTGTCCGATGTGTGGCGATCGGTAGGTCCCTTCGAGAGTGATCGGCCGCTGCCTTCGGCCGGCACGCCACGGAACGACGGACCTCGCGGCCGGGCGCGCGGTGATGTGGGGCGCGCTAAGGAGTTCCGGCGGCTGCGGGAGTCACGGTGGGCGTGTGCGGGCCCGAAGTCATGTCGGTGCTCCCGTTCTCGACCTCCGACACCGGCCGAACTGGATGGTCCGGGAACGACGCGGGTTCGACCATCCACGTGCGAGGTGCCCACGGACTGCGCTCACCGTACCCCGGCCGGCGCGGCGGGGCGGCGGCCGCCGATGCCCGGGCCGACGGAACGGCCGACCGGAACTACGGGGCTGGAGCCCGACCCCGGTCAGGCGGTCAGGTCGGCCGGCGCGAGGGTGCCGTCGGTGACCGCGCGGGTCACTTCCCGCAGGACGAGGCCGTGCTCGGTGGCGTTGTCCGGACTGCCCACCAGGCGCGAAGTGATCGTGACCAGCGCACTGGCCAGGTCGGGTGGAGCCGTGCCGGACTCCCCGTCAAGGCGGTCGCTCATGGTGCCTCCTGCTGAGGGGATCATTCGGCCAGCTCGTCCAGGGAGATGCGCCGCTCCAGCACGTCCCGCGCGACGTCCCGGACCGACCGGTCCAGGCCGAACGCGTGGGCGCGCAGCCGGGCGAACGCGTCGTCGAGGGTGATCTGCAGCTGCGCGGCGAGCATGCCGGTGGCGATGTTGACGTCCTGGAACGAAGCGACGGGACGGGGCGCGAAGTCGTGGCCCGCCCGCTCGGCCTCGCGGCTGTGCCGGAGCAGGGCCGCCGTGGTCAGGTCCGCCGCCAGCGCGGCATCCCGCCGCTGCGCGCTGGGCAGTCCCCCGGGACGGCGGCGGACCAGCTCGAGGGTGCCGAACTTGATCGCGCCGAACCGGAGCGGGAACGCGAACACCGCCGCCGCGCCCACCGCCAGCGCCGCGTCGGCGAACCCGGGCCAGCGCACCTGCTCGACGCTCAGGTCGGCAACCAGCACCGGGCTTCCGCTGCCGAACGCTTCCACGCCGGGGCCTTCGCCGACGGTGTACTGCAGTTCCGCCAGTCTCGCCGCCCACGGGTCACTGGCACCCAGCACCTCCTCGGAGCGGGAGCCCCCTCGCAACGCCAAGATGGCGGCGTCGGCGTGCTCCAGGGTTTCCACGCAGGCCAGGCAGACCGTCTGCGCCCAGCTGTCGCGGCGGCCCGGTACCTCGGCGGCCGCGGCGATCGCCCGCCACAACCGCTCCCGAGGCAGTCCATCCACCGTTGCGCCCTCTCCACGCTGCGGGCCACCGGGCCGGCACCCGGAACCGCCAGCCTACGAGACACCGCCGCGGCGGGCATGCGGGGCGCCGCCGGTGGCACGTCACCTTCGCGGCACCGGCCACCCTTGAGGGCTACCGGCGGTGGCTCAGGTCCGTCAGCGGGAAGTCGCTCTGTCCCACGGTTCCGGTCGGCGACTCGGCTTCGCGGCGGTTCAAGACCTCGGCCCGGCGCGGCTGGGGCCGGCGCGGCACCAACCCGCACCACCGGGTGTCTCGCCGGCCGGCTCGGGTAAGCGCGGTCGACGCTGACGTTCCGGAGGACCGCATGACCGACCTGCCCTCGCCCGTCCACCACCGGACCCCGCGACGCGGGCGGCGCTGAGTGGCCGGACGTCGCGAACCCGCCGTGGCCGCGTCGGACCAGTGGCTCGACGACGAAGGCGTGCGCGCACCTCGCGGGTCCGTGCACGCCTGGCGGATCGGGACCAACCAGACGCTGTGCGGCATCCCGTTGCGCAAAGCCGGGTTGCGGCGCTTCCCGCACGTGCTGTGGCCGGACGCCCGGTGGCTCGCCGACACCACGGACGAACGGCTGGCACTGTGCCACCGGTGCGCCGCCGCGGCCGGCGAGCACCGCGACCGCCGGCCGTGGACGCGCCGGCGACCACGGCCGTGAGAGCCTGGGCTGCGAGCCGGCTCAGCGTGCGGAGCTGCTGCGCGGCCGGTAGTCGCGCTCGCTTTCGACGCCGCCGTCGGGTGTGTGGACCACGTGGGCCACCCGTCGCTTCTTGGCCGTCTGCCGGCCCGCGACCACCGCGTCGACGCGGCGCGGCGACGTGTTCGACGCCCGAGAGCCACCCTCGATCCGGTTCTTCCACACGCCGTCTTCGAGCACGGTGTGGACGTCGCCCTCGGCCATGGTGTTCCTTCCCCGCACTGACCAGGCGGACCGCTTCCGGTGACCGCCGCGACACGCGCGGAGTGACCGCGCGCCTTCGAAAACGGCCGCGGTTTCGACCGGGAGCACGCTGCCAGAACAAGCAGCGGGCGCCGACGGCATACCACGCAGGGTGGTCGCTAAACTCCCCTGGGCGAAATCACGTCTTCGCGGCGAACGCCCGCGTCCCGGCCTCGCGCCGGAAGGGCTCCAACGTCTGCCGCTGGCGGGCGGCGCGGACGAGCAACTCGTCGAAGTCCGTACCCGGCAACCGATCCCGCAACCCGGCCAGCTCCCCCAGCGTGTGCCACAGGATCTTCTTGCCTTCGATGCCCATGGCGAGCATCTCCAGCTCCAGGAAACGGCTCAGCGGCGAGTACGACACCCACCGGCCGTTGCGCTTGAGCCGCCCGAACCGCTCCCCGGCCGCCGCCAAGGCGACCTTCGCCCGGTTGGGCCGGACTCCGAGGGTCTTCATGATCGCCTCGAACGTCCGCACGTCCTCCGCGATCCCGTCCGCCACCTGCGCCAGTGCCGCACCGAGCTCGGTGCCTTGGTTGTGGTCGCGGGCGCGGCGGGCGAGGGCCCGCCAGGTGACCCCGAGCGCGAGCTGGTCACGCAGGTAGATCGCCAGGTAGCCGGTCATCGCGGAGCACCCGCGCTCCCGGACTGCCACCGGAAGACCCCGGCGCCCTGGGCGTAGGCCAGGTGGCCGCCGAGCGCGCCGCCGGCGCCGAGCACGAGCAGGCCGACGAGGTTCAGCGTCTTTCCCGCCGCCTTCGCGCCCCGGCCCCGGGCGAAGTAGGACTGGGCGAACACCGCGGCGGCGAGCGCGTTGCCCGCGGCGTGGGCCAAGCCGACGCGGCGCTGGCGGACGTCCAGCTCGCTGTAGTCCGCGGCGCCCAGCACCATCGCCGCCGGCGTGGCCAGCAAGCCCACCGCCACGAGCCGGCGGGCGGCGGAGTCGTTGCCCGGCAGGAAGTCCAGCAGCGACGAGCACAGCCACGCCCCGATCGGCAGCGTGACCGCCAGCGGGTGCAGCGGGTGCCCGAGCTCCTCTCCGCGCAGCGACCGGCCCGCTCGGCCGCCGAAGAGCCGCCGCAGCGGCTTGACGACGGCCTCGGCGGGCCGGTCCAGGATGCGTGCCCGCTCCACCGCCGCGAGCAGGCGGTGGGGTGCGGCCACCGCGCCGCCGTTCGCCGGTCCGCCGTCGTCCACGTTGTTGTCCGGGTTGTCCGTCATGGCTCCCGGCTACCCGCGCGGTCCGCGGTCAATCGCAGCGGGCTCTGTTCGCCGACCGCGCCGCGAGCAGGCGTGAAAGACCGCTGCCTGGGTAGTCCGGCGTCACGAATCTTTCGAGCCGCGGAGAGGAGGGGCGAGGAGTGCCTGCCGACCTGCCACTGGCCGACGAACTGGCCGTCGTCGTGGCGCGGATGTCCGGGCTGCTGCTGACGTGGGACGGCGTCGAGCCGGCCATGGAGATCATCGCCACCTCGGCCCGGGAAGCGATCGCGGCGTCGGTGGGCGCCGGGGTGAGCCTGTTCGAGGGAGGCCGGCGGACCACCGCGGTGGCCTCGGACCAGGTGGTGCGCAGGGCCGACGACCTGCAGTACACGCTCGGCGAAGGTTCCTGTTTGTCCGCGTTCTCCGAGCGCGCCACGTACCGCGTCGACGACGTCCGGACCGATTCGCGCCGGCCGGGGTGGGGCCCGGCGGCCGCGGAAATCGGGATGCTCGCGGCCCTCAGCGCGCCTCTGCTGGTCCAGGACACCGCTGTGGGCGGTGAAGGTCTACGCCCGCGAGGCCGGCGCCTTCTCCGCGCGGGACGAACGACTGCTCACCTTGTTCGCCGCCCAAGCGGGCGTGCTGTTCGGGTTCGTGCGCCGGGCCGAGGACGCCCGCCGGGCGAGTGATGCCTTCAAGGAAACCTTGCGCAGCCGGGACGTGCTCACCATGGCGAAGGGGACGTTGGTGGAACGGGAAAGCGTCGGCGAGGACGCGGCGTTCGGCATGCTGCTGAGCTCGGCCCGCCCGCGGCGCCAGGACGTCGCCCAGGTGGCCGCCTCCCTCGTCGGGCACCACCCGGGCAGCTGACGCCATGACCGCCACCGAAGACGAACAGCGGCAGCGGCTTGTCCGGTGTTTCGCGCGCGCCGACCTCACCCTTCAACAGCTCTGGATGCGCTACTTCGCTCTGGGCGGCTCAGTCGACCTGCTGGAGGTCGACGCGTACCTCAACGGAGCCATGCCGCTGCCCGGGGTGCAGCGCGACATGCTGGCCCACGCGGTCAACGAACGGCTGGACGAACTCCTCGGCCGCGACCGGGTCCCCTACAGCCGGCCCGTCCGCCAGTCCCACCCCGTCAGCGGACCCTTGGCCGCGCTGGTCGAGCTGCTCGAAGGCGCCCACCGCGCGGCCCCGGAGCGGCTGCCGTTCCTGATGGACGCCGCCGGGCGGGCCGTCGGCCTGCGGGTCGGGGTCTACCTCGCCGACTACGCCCAGCGCGGCGACGTGGTCGTCACCGCCGAGCCGGGCGGCCCCCGGCTGTGGGCGCCGTTGCTGGACGGGGTGGAACGGCTCGGCGTGCTCGAGGCGCACCCCACCGACGGCACGGATCCGCACGACCCCGTGCTGCGCGACCAGTGCCGGTGCTGGCTTACCTGTTCGGTCACCTGATCACCATCACCACGCAGTACGGCGACGGTCTCGACGCGTCCGGCGCCGCGAACACCGCGGTCCGATCACCGAGCTGCTCTGGACGGCGCTGCCACCGCTGACCGCCGCGACGAAGACGATGACCGTGGCCGCGGCGACCGAACCGGCCTACGGCACCACCAGCGACGTGTTCGACTACGCCCTGTCGGAGACCGCGGTGTCGTTCGCGATCTTCGACGCCGGCACCCGCGATCGCACGGGTGCGCTGGCCGCGGCCGTCGCGCTGACGGCCTACCGCGCCGCCCGCCGCGCCGGGCGCGATCTGGCGGAGCAGGCACACGCCCTCGACGAAGCGATCGGGTCGTCGGGCGGTCACGGTGGCGTCTCCGGGGTGATCGGCCGGTTCGACGCCGGCACCGGGCGGCTCGTCCACGTGACCGCCGGCCGGCCCGGCCCGGTGCTGCTGCGGGACGGCACGGTGACCGAGCTCCGGACCGGCGATCCGGCGCCGCCGTTCGGCCGGCGGGCGGACCGGGTCCCCGCCGAAGAGCAGTTGCGACGCGGTGACGTCGTGGTGCTCTACACCGACGGCGTCACCGGCGCCCGCGACGACGACGGCCGCGCCTTCGGGTTCTCCGGGCTGGCGCGGGTGCTCGAACACGACGTGCCCACCCGGCTGCTGCCCGAAGCCGCCCGGCGGATCACCCGGGCGGTGCTGGACCACGCGAACGGCCGGCCGGCCGATGACGCCAGCGTTCTGCTGCTGCGCCCCTTCGGCGACCGGAGGTCATCCGGGTGGTTTTGACCGGCCGGCGGTCATGGAGCGCGCGTCGAATCCACAAGGGACTTCCGTGGTCCTTCGGCTCGACGCCGCCGACCGGTTCTCCGCCGGGCGTGGATACGGGCGCTTACCTCACTCGCGTCCCAGGACGATGGTGGGTTCGAGGTCCTCGGCCTCGGCGACGGTCTCCGTCGTGCCCACCGGTTGCGGTGTGCCCTCCGGCACGGACTCGATCTGCATGACGTCCATGGCTGGCCTCCGTTCGTCGCCCACGCGAGCACCCGGTGACTGCCCGGCCGGGCAGTCCATCACGAACGGCGGCTACCCGGCTGACCAGCGCACAAACACATTTCGGAGTGCTTCGTCCCGATGCCCCCGATCGTGGGATCACCGCAGTTTCGTCGGCGGCGTGGTACCGGTCCGTTCGTCGCCGTAGCTCAGCCAGGGTCCGATCGGGGCACGCTGCCCGACACCCGGACGGCTGTAGTCGCACACTCCGCCGGGGAACGCCGCTCGCAGGCGCTTCTGGTCCGCGGCGGTGAAGGCGACCGGGTAGTCGCGGAAGTTCAGCGGCTTCAGCCGGCACTTCAGCACGTCGAGGGCCAGGCTCTCGCCCGCCACCATCCGGGTGTTGGCCGCCACCGGGTACTGCGCGCCGCACCGGCCGCTCGCCGGGTACGTCAGCTTCTCCGTGATCCGCGACGCGGCGGAGAGGTAACAGCCGTCGCCGAGATCGGCCGGCCGGTTCGCCAGCACCTTCTGCTGACGGCTCCGGTGGGAACGGTCGGCGTCGATCGCGGTCAACCAGCGGTCCATCGCGGTGAGCTCGTAAACGCTGGCGGCCGCCGCTTCGGCCGCGGTGGCGTGGTTTTCGATGATGACCTGGTTCGCCGCGGTGCCGTTGGCGCGCAGAAGCCGTTGGCGCATCACGTAAGACCACTCGGTGGTGTGAATGTCGTTGCCGAACCCGGCGAGGTCGAGATCGGTCCGCTGGTCGATGATCGGCGTTTCGCGCAGGCCCTGCGACGCCGAGTTCACGATGTCATCGGCGTACGCCGCGTTCAGTGCCTTCGGGTCGGCGGCGATCCGTTGCGGCACCGGCTCTCCGGTGTAGTCGAGGCCGCCGATGCCGGCGTTGAGGTCGGCGAACTGCGCCGCGGTGATCGTCCCGGCCTTCAGCGCGGTCAGGCCGTACTGGACGCCGGTGGTGTCCAGCGGGCTGCGCACGAACCCGGTCTTCGGGTCCCGCCCGATCTGGTTGGCCAGCTGCTCGGTGGAGTTGCACTTCACCCCACGCGGGTTGGTGACCGGGTCCCACCGCGCCGCGACCGGGATGGCCGCGTTGCAGCTGCCGGTCGCGGTGGCGCGGCTGGCGAACGTCTGCTCCCAGGAGACGCAGGTGTCGTAGCTGGCGAAGCCCGCGACGGCCTGCTTCTGCGCCGCGGTGAACGACGCGCCCGGCCCGGCGAAGTACCGGTTCAGCAGCCGGCAGTCCGACACCGGGCCGCCCACGCTCAGCGGGTCCGGGAACGAGACGCCGGGGATGATGCCGTCGACGATGCCGGGGTAGTTCTCGGCGATGTCGTACTGCTGGATCGCCCCGCCCGAGCCACCCCAGCCGATGGTGTGGGCGATCGGGCCGTAGGTCTCGACGAAGTGTTCCTTGACCATCATCGCCGCTTCCGCCGAGATGATCGGGCTGCAGTTGTTGTCGAGCACGTTCAGGGTCGACGACGCGACCGCGTAGCCCTGCGCCAGGAACAGGTCGTTGACGACCCCGCCGGTCGCGTTGCCCTGGTGGTAGCCCGCGTTGCAGCCGCCGCCGAAGGTGTAGACCAGCTTCCCGTTCCAGCTGCCGTCCGGCGCGACGGGCGACGGCGTGCCGTCGTAGAGCGCCGCCATCTCGTAGACGGCGCGGTCGATCGTGCCGCGCTCGACGCGGACCACGTACGGCACGGCGCGCCCGCCGACCGTGGCCGTCGCGAGGTCCGCGGGCCGGGCCGCCGGGTCCGCCAGCGGGGCGAACGCCCCGGCGGTGCTCTTGTACTGGTAGCTCACCCGGGTCGGCGCGCTGCAGAACGGCTGCGACGCCGCGGGCAGGCCGAACGCCTGCGTCTCGCAGTAGAACGGGCGCTGCTGTGCGCCGGAGAAGACGGGCCCGGTGATCGGGTGGTTGGTGACGCGCAGGTTCGCGCGCTGGTCCGGGCCGTGGCCGTTCGTCCGGGCGCTCAGGTCGTTGGCACCGTCGCGCAGGCCGCTCACCAGGCCGAGCAGGCTGCCGTCCGGCTGGGCGCGGAAGCTCGAGGTGACGTCGTGGCCGTTGGTGGCGACGGTGACCCGGGTTCGCTCCGGCGGAACCACCTTGACCAGCACCTGTCCCCCGCTGACCAGCGCGGGCCGCGGGTTCGACACCGTCTCGATCGTCAGCTGCCGCCCGGGTGGAGCGGCGGCCACCGCGGTCGCCGTCCCCAGCAGCAGGACGGGCGCGGTCAGGGCCGCCACCACGAGGGATGAGCGCACAGTACGGTTCGCCACCAGCCACTCCGCTCGCTTGTGGCATCGCGTCGTCGCGACACCGCGCAGGTGCCGGTATAGCACCCGCGGCCCGGCCGGAACAACATCCGGTGCCGGGCCGCATCCGTTGCGGACGAACCGAAACCGCGGGCGAAAGGTCCGGTTCGGCTCGCCGGCCCGCCCGTCAGCCGCCGACAGTGGCGAAGGTATCGGCCACCCAGTCGGCGATGTACGTGCTCACGTGCGGGAGGTGGTCGAGCCCGATGTGCTCGGTCGCGCCCTCTTCCGGGGTGAACACGCGCAGTTCGCGCCGGGGCGAGTGGACGGCCTGCTCGTAGGAGCGGTGTGCGTACTCGAGCGGGATCTGCCGGTCCCGCTCGCCGTGGGCGATGAGGAACGGCACGGTGATCTGCTCGACGACCCCGTCGAGGTGGACGTCGTCGGCGAAGGCGATGAACGTGTCGAGGTCGTCGTGGCCCCACACCCACAGGACGTGCTCCCAGTAGTGCGGCACCGGCCGCTCGCCCTCGCGTTCGAGACGGCGGCGCTGCACCGCGCCCCAGTTGTGGTTGGCGCCCCAGGCGACGCACAGCGCGAACCGCTTCTCGAAGGCCGCGGCCCGCGGGGCGTAGTAGCCCCCGAGCGACCAGCCCACGATCCCGATCCGCGCCGGGTCGACGTCGTCGCGCTGCTCGAGCCAGTCCACGGCGGCGCCGGCCCACACCTCGCTGTCGATGCGGGCCGTGATCCCGTGCAGCCGCAACGCTTCGCCGGTGCCGGGCTGGTCGAGCATGAGGCACGAGATGCCGCGGGCGGCCAGCTCCTCCCAGTGCGCCGACCCGTACATGTGCTCCTTGGTCGAGTCCAGGCCGTTGACCAGCACCACCACCGGCGCCGGGCCGTCGCTCGTGGCCGGCGCCGCGCTGAAGTAGGCGGGCAGGGTCGTACCCTCGTACGGGATCGCCACGCGGGAGATGCGCGGGTCACGCAGGTCGAACGCCTTCTGTGCCAGGGCGAGGACGCGGCGATAGGTCGGCAGCCGGTCGGGGTTCGAGTGCGCCAGCATGCGCTCGGCCTGGCAGAGGTAGCTGGTGGCGCGGAAGTACAGCTGCCCGGCGGTCCGGTCGTGCCCGGCCTTCTCCGCGGCTTCGGCCTGGGTGACGAGCTGGTCGGTCAAGGCCGTCCACGCGCGCAGGAAGTCCGGGGTGCCGGCGTCGGAGCCCCGCGCGGCGGCCTCGCGGATCGGGCGGCAGGCGCGGTCGATCTCGTCGATCAGGCCACCGGAGTTGAGCGCGGCGACCACGCCCAGGTTCCAGACGTAGTTTCCGGGGAAGTACTCGAACAAGGTCAGATCCTTTCAGGGTGGAGCCGATTCCGGGGCCGCCGCCGCGCCGGGCGCACCGGCGGCAGCACGACGCCGGGAACGACGGTGTTGCGGATCGTCCCGATGCCTTCGACGGTCATTTCGACGACGTCGCCGGGCTTCAGCGGCGGCGGCTGCTGTTCGCCGCGCCGGCCCCACAGCTCGGCCAGGCAGCCGCCGTTGCCGCACGTTCCCGACCCCAGGACATCCCCGGCCCGCACCCGGGTGCCGCGACCGGCGTAGGCGGCCAGTTCCTCGAACGGCCAGCCCATGTTGGACAACAGGTCCTGGCCCACCTCGACGCCGTTGACCGCGACCCGCATGTCCAGCGCGAGGAAGCCGTCCGCGTCCCGGTACGGCGCCAGCTCGTCGGCGGTGACGAGCCACGGCCCGAGGGTGGTCGCGGAGTCCTTGCCCTTGGCCGGGCCGAGGTTGACCCGCATCTCGCGGCGTTGCAGATCGCGGGCCGACCAGTCGTTCAGGATCGTGTAGCCGAAGATCGCGGCCGGCCCCAGCACGGCCGCGACCTCCAGCTCGAAGTCGAACGACCGCGAGCCCGGCGGGACCGGCACGTCGTCGTGCGCGCCGACCAGCGCGGCGGGGTTGGTGAAGTAGAACGTCGGCGCCTCGTACCATTCCGGCGGCACGGACCCCGGCGCGACCATGCCTTCGACGTGCTCCTCGAAAGCGACGAAGTCACGGACGCTCGGTGGCTCGAGCGGCGGCAGCAGCCGCACTTCCGTCAAGGCCACGGCCGGCCCGCGGAGAGCGGCCGCCCCGGCTTCGAGGGCGGCGGGGAGGCCGCCGCGGATCAGGTCGAGCACGGTGACCCCGGCCCGGAAGGCGTGGACGGCGTCGCCGGAGACCACGCCCGCGTGCACGGTTCGGCCGTGCTCGTAGGTGGCGAGGCGCATCAGACCGGCGGGGCGACGAACAGACCCTTGTCGGGGTCGTTGAACGAGCGGGCGGCGACGAACTCGTTCATCGCGTTGGCCGTGCCCCACTGGTCGGACACCCCGGGCTGGGTGAAGTCGTAGAGGTGCGGGTGCCAGGTGTCCTCGTCGACCAGGTCGAGTTCGGTGGTGTACTCGACGGTGTTGCCGTGCGGGTCGAGGAAGTAGCTGAAGGTGTTGTTGCCGGCCAAGTGCCGCCCGGGACCCCAGATCTTCTCCACGCCGGCCTGCAGCAGCCGTCCGGTGCCGCGCATGTACTCGTCGATCCCGCGCATCTCGAACGACGCGTGGTGCAGCGACGGGTGGGGCCCGCGGGCGATGGCCAGGCTGTGGTGCCAGGCGTTGATGCGCAGGAACCACATCATCCCGCCCATGCGCGGGTGCGTCAGGGTGTCGGACAGCTTGAACCCGAGGTGGCGTTCGTAGAACCGCCGCGTGCCTTCGGGGTCGGCGGAGTTGATCACCGCGTGGGACAGGCGGACCGGGATCGCCTCGCCCGCTTCGATCTTGCGGTGGGCGCGGACCGCGACGCCGGCGCTGATCTCGATGGTGCGGCCTTCGTTGTCGAAGAACCGGAACCCGTATCCCCCACCGGGAGTCTGCAGGGCGCGGGGCTCGTGGACCAGCGTGACGCCGGCGGTCGCCAGGCGTGCGGACAGGGTGTCGACGTCGGCCGCGGTGGCCGCGCCGAAGGCGATCAGGTCGATACGCTTGTCCGTTGCCTGGCGCAGCCGCACGATGTAGTGCTCGGGCGAGCCTTCCGCGGCGAGGAAGGCGATCCCGGTGTCGGTGTGTTCGGTGGTCAGTCCCCACGCGCCGGTGTAGAAGTCCTGCTGGCGGGCGAGGTCGGGCACGGCGAGGTCGACGTGCCGCAGGTGGGTGATGAGGCCATCGGTCATGGCGTTGCTCCGGAGGGTTCAGGCGGGTTGGGCGACGAGGGCGGCGATCCGGCCCATCAGGGCGGGGACGTCGCCTTGTTCGTGGTCGAGGAGCCATTGGCCGAGCTGGTTCGACGCTTCGACGACGGCTGTCGCCCGGGCGACGCGCCGTTCGCTGAAGGCTCTCCACAGCGCGTCGTCGAGGGTTTCGGCGCCGAGGAGGAGTTCACTGAGGACGATGGCGTCCTCGAACGCCTGGGCGCCGCCCTGGGCGAGGGTCGGCGGGCAGGCGTGGGCGGCGTCGCCGATCAGCACGACGCGGCCGCGGTGCCACGGCGCGGGGAGCACGTGGGTCTCGAACCAGGTGTAGTTGACGCGGGAGGGATCGTCGAGCGTGGCGAGGATGTCGTCCCACGGTCCGTGGTAGGCCGAGGCGAGCCCGCGCATGACGGCGAGCCGTTCCGAAGGGTTCAGGGAACTGCGGTCCTGCGCGTCTTCGACGACGTAGGCGTAGAGCGAGTTCTCGCCGGTCGGGCAGTAGCCCGCGATGTAGCAGGGGCCTCCGTAGAAGAGGTCGGTGCGCGTGACCGACGCCGGGCGGGGGCCGAAGGCGCGCCAGATGCCCATGCCGGTGGCGCGGGTCTTCAGGTCGATGCCCAGGAGCCGCCGGATCGTCGAACGGATTCCGTCGGCGCCGACGACCAGGTCGTAGCGGCCGGTCGAGCCGTCGGTGAAGGTGACGTCGACGTGACTGTCACTCTGCCGCAGCTCGGTGACGGTGGCGCCGAACCGGATCTTCGCGCCGGTCGCGGCCGCGCGATCGTGCAGGATCCGGGCGAGGTCGGGGCGCGGCATGCCCAGCGCGGCGGGCAGGTCCGGGCCGCCGGTGCGGGCGTCCGGCAGTTCGGCCAGCAGCGTTCCGGCGGCATCGGGCGCGCGCAGGCCCAGGCCGTCGAACCCGTACCCCTTCGCCCGGACTTCCTCCCAGACTCCGAGGGTGCGCAGTTCCCGCAAGGCGTTGCCCTGCAGGGTGATTCCCGAGCCGATGGCGGTGACGCCGGGTTCGGTTTCGACGAGGTCGACGGTGACTCCCGCCTTCGCGAGGTGGATCGCGGTGGCCGTGCCGGCGAGACCGCTGCCGACGACGAGGACGGTGGTGACGGCGGGCATGGCGGTCCTCACTTGACGGCGATCGGGGCGACCGGGGCGCCGACGGCGCCGGTCACGGGCAGGGGGTCGGCGGTCAGCCAGAACTCGTGGACTCCGTCGGCGGCGCAGTCGGCCGCGAGGGCGTCGAGGTCCCACATCTCGCCGAGGAACAGGCCGATGTGGGGAATGGCGACCTGGTGCAGCGGCTGGAAGGCGTCGTCGAACTCGTTGGGCCGGACCTCGAAGCCCCAGGTGTCGGTGGCGATGGCGGCGATTTCCCTGCCGTGCAGCCAGTCCGCCGTGGTGAACGACAGGCCCGGGGCCGGGCCGCCCGCGTAGTCGCCCCAGCCTTCGCGCCGGGCGCGGGTGAGCCGGCCGGTCCGCACCAGGAGCAGGTCACCGCGGCCGACTCGCGCGGTCTCGCCGTGGGCGGCGATGGTGGCCTCGAGGTCGCCGGTGGTGATCGCGAACCCGTCCGGCAGTTCGCCGTCTTCGCCGAGCACCCGGCCGACGTCGAGGAGCACGCCGCGGCCGGCGATCCGGCCCGCCACGGTCTCGATCCCGGTGACCCGGTCGCCTTCGCTGGTCACGACGTCGCCGGCGCGCCGGCCGTTCCACGCGACGCCGTGGTCGAAGATGTGACCGAGGCCGTCCCACTGCGTCGAGGCCTGCAAGGGCATGAAGACGACGTCGTCGGCGCCGCCGAGCCCGTGCGGGAAGCCTTGCCCGCGCTCGGCGTCCAGGCCGGTGTCGAGCATCGTGTGCACCGGGTTGGTGCGCCGTCGCCAGCCCTTCTGCGGGCCGTCCGCGTCGAAGCGCTGCGCCAGCGAGAAGCTGACCCCGCGCCGGACGAGCGCGGCGGCCTCCCGGCGTTTGGCGTCGTCCAGGAAATTCAGCGTGCCCAGCACGTCGTCGGGGCCCCAGCGGCCCCAGTTGGAGCAGCGCTGGGCGGCTTCGGCGATCGCGGCCTCGGGATCGGTTCGGTCCACCCCCTCACTGTCGGGCCGGACGGGATATCAGGGAAGAAGAGATCGATGATGTGGAGTATCGACAGCGTTGATACCGTGACTCGCTGTGAACCTCGCTCGCCTGGACCTCAACCTGCTGGTGGCGCTCGACGCGCTGTTGCAGGAGCGCAGCGTGACGCGTGCGGCGGCGCGGATGGGGCTCGGCCAGCCGGCGGTGTCGGCCCAGCTCGCCCGGCTGCGCCGGCACTTCCACGACGACCTGCTCACCCGCTCCGGGAACCAGTACCGGCTCACCCCGCTGGCCGTGCAGCTCAAGGAACGCGTGCGCGTGGCCCTGTCCGGAGCCGAGCGGGTGTTCGCCGCCGAGCCCGACTTCGACCCGGCGTCGTCGGCGCGCGAGTTTTCGATGCTCATGAGCGACTACGGGGTGGCCATGCTCGGCCCCGGGATCGCGGGCCGCCTCGCCGAGGAGGCGCCGGGCACCCGGCTGCGGTTCCCCGCGAACACGCCGAGGATGGTCGACGCGGCGGCGCAGGAGCTGGTCCACGCCGACCTGCTGGTGATCCCGCACGGGTTCGTCGGCGACCTGCCACACGAAGACCTCTACCGCGACGAATGGGTGTGCCTGGTGGCCGCGGACAACGCTGCCGTCGAGGGCGCCCTGACCGTCCGGCAGCTGGAGACCATGCCGTGGGTCGTGACCTACCACGGGCCGACGGCGTCCACCCCGGCCGCGCGGCAGATGCGCATGCTCGGGATCGAACCGCGCATCCAGGTGGTCACCGAGACGTTCCTGACCGTACCCGGGCTCGTCGCGGGGTCCGGGCGCGTGGCGCTGGTGCAACGCCGGCTCGCCGACGGGATCCCGGCCGAGCTCGGCGTGCGGGCGCTCCCGTGCCCCTTCGACGCGACCCCGCTCGTCGAGGCGATGTGGTGGCACCCGATGTACGACGACGATCCCGAGCACCGGTACCTGCGCGACGTCGTCCGGCGGGCGGTCGCGGCGATGATCGGCATCACCCCGGCTGATACCGGCCTTCGGGAGAAGTGATTTCCGCTCCGGCGCCGCTTTCCCGACACTTTTGCGCAAGCGCTGCCGATCACCGGAGACCGGCCGCACGTGGGCCGGAGGCGCCATGTCCGAACACCTCGCGAGTTCCCGTCCGAACACCGCCCCTTCGGCGGGCGGCCGCCGGCCGGGAACGGCTCAGCTGCTGATCCTGCTGTCCGCCAGCTGCCTGTCCGTGCTCGGCGCCGTGCTCATCGCGCCGGTGCTGCCCCAGCTGCAGAACGCTTTCGCCGGGGTGCCCGGCGCCGACGTCCTCGCGCCCGTGGTGCTGACGGTTCCCGCCCTGCTGATCGGGCTGACCGCGCCGTTCGCGGGCCTGATCGTCGACAAGGTCGACCGCAAGCGGCTGCTGCTCGTCGCCTTGGTGTGCTACGCGATCACCGGCACCGCGCCGCTCTATCTGCCGTCCCTGCCGGCGATCCTGGTCAGCCGCGTCCTGGTCGGCGTGTGCGAGGCGGCGATCATGACCTGCGCGACGACGCTGATCGGCGACTACTGGTCCGGGGCGCGGCGCAGCCGCTACCTGAGCCTGCAGACGCTCGTCGCGTCGTTGTCCGCGACGGTGTTCCTGGCCCTCGGCGGGGTGCTCGGGGCGCACAGCTGGCGGCCGCCGTTCTGGGTGTACGCGATCGCGCTCGCGCTGGTCCCGCCGGCCGCGAAGCTCATCTGGCAGCCGGCCGGCCAGGCGACCCCGGGCCGCCGTCTGGCACCGCTGCCGTGGCGCACGTTGCTCACGCCGTGCCTCGTCACGTTCATCGGCGGCATCGTGTTCTACACGCTGATCGTGGAACTGTCCTTTGTGCTCACCGAAGCGGGACTCGCGGCGACAGCGGCGATCGGCGGCATCAGCGCGCTGATGTCCGTGGCCACGGCCGCCGGGTGCGTCGTGTTCGCCCGGCTGTCCCACCGGACCCCGCGCACGCTGCTGCCGGTGGAGTTCGGGCTGTCCGCGCTCGGTTTCCTGCTGGTGTTCGCGACCGGTTCGATCCCGGTGATCTCCGCGGGTGCGGCGATCGCCGGTTTCGGCACCGGCATGCTCCTGCCCACGCTGCTGACCTGGGCGGTGAACGGCCTGGACTTCGAGCAGCGGGGGCGGGGAACCGGCGTGTGG
Source organism: Amycolatopsis sp. NPDC051106 (assembly GCF_040682775.1). Lineage (NCBI taxonomy): Bacteria > Bacillati > Actinomycetota > Actinomycetes > Pseudonocardiales > Pseudonocardiaceae > Amycolatopsis > Amycolatopsis sp. NPDC051106. The sequence goes on from NZ_JBFBBQ010000018.1 coordinate 75,741, forward strand.
ACGGCGGCGCTGTTCATCGGCGAGTTCCTGTGCCCGCTGCTGATCGCGGCGATCGGCGTCGGTGTTGGCGGGTTGCGCCCGGCGATCGGCGTGCTAGGCCTGGCCGCGGCAGCGATGGCCGGGATCTGCGTGGTCGCCACGCGGCGGCACAACCCGCGGTTGGACCTCACGACTGACTGACCGGAAGCCCCACCGCCGAACCTAAGTGCCGTGCTCTCCGGTGATCGCCCGGTACACCGGCCGGAGCAGCTCGGTGACGTCTTCGCCGCCCGCCGTGATCGGGAACGGCGGGGCCTGGTCCAAAACCGCGTCGAACCGCGTTCGCGGTCCGGGTAGCGGCGCCGTGCCGCCCAAGCCCGGGGCCTGACCGGAGTCGAAGAACGTTTCCATGACTTCGGTCAGGGCCGGGGACCGGTCGTCGGGGTCGAGCGGCTCGGCGGAGATCAGCCGGTTCTTCAGCTCCTCCAGCAACGCTTCACGGTCACGGCCGCGCAGCGCGAGAACGGTGAACGGATCGTCGGCGACCCGCGCCACGAGCGCGGAGAACACCGCGTTCAGGTGGCCGCACGGCACCTCGGCGGCCGGGCAGGTGCAGTCCAGGGACACCTCCCGCGCCGACGACGGGAACAACGGCAGCCGGACCGCTTTGAAGATCTGTTCGACGTCGCGGGGCAACTCGCCGCGGAGCAGCTGGACCGTGGACGACGCTTTCGCGGCGAGCGCCTGCGTGATCGTCGCCCAATCCGTCTTCCCGAACGCCGTCAACCCGATCCGCACCTGGTGCGAACCACCGTCCCGCACCTCGGCGTCGACGCGCCCGGCTCCGACCGCCAAGGACACCACGTGCCCCTGGCCGTGAGCGGGCAGGAGGACGCCGATCGCCGTCAACGCCCGGATGAACCGGGTCGGCCACCACCCGAGCGGCTCAGTCATCGATCGCCTCCTCCCCCAGGGCCAGCACCCCGCGCAGCGCGTCCGTGGACAGCTCGGTCAGCCAGCTTTCGCCTTCGCCGACGACCATTCCCGCGAGTGCGCGTTTCCTGGTGATCAGCGTGTCGATGCGTTCCTCGATCGTGCCCGGGCAGACGAACTTCCGGACCTGGACGGTCCGCCCCTGCCCGATCCGGAACGCCCGGTCGGTCGCCTGGTTCTCCACGGCCGGGTTCCACCAGCGGTCCAGGTGCAGGACCTGGCTGGCGGCGGTCAGCGTGAGCCCGGAGCCGCCCGCCTTGAGCGACAGCAAGAGGATCCGCGGCCCGTCGGCGGCCTGGAAGCGTTCCACGATCGCGTCTCGCGCTCCCTTTGCCAGGCCACCGTGCAAGAACGCGACCTCGGCGCCCAGCCGATCCGACAGGTGCGGCACGAGCATGTGGCCGAATTCGGTGTACTGCGTGAAGCACAGCACCCGATCGCCCGACGCCAGGATTTCCGCGAGGATCTCTTCGAGCCGGATGACCTTGCCGGAGCGCTGCCCGATCGGGGAGCCGTCGTGCAGCAGGTGCGCGGGGTGGTTGCAGACCTGCTTGAGCTTCGTGATCGCGGCGAGGATGTTCCCACGGCGCTTGATGCCCTGGCTGTTCTCGATCTTCTTCATCATCTCGTCGACGATCGCGCGGTACAGCGTGCCCTGTTCCCGGGTGAGCCGGTATTCCTGCGTGATCTCGATCTTCTCCGGCAGCTCGGGGACGATCGCCGGGTCCGTCTTCACCCGGCGCAGCAGGTACGGCTGCGTGAGCCGGCGCAGCGCGGCGGCCGTGGCGGTGTCGCCCCGGCGCTCGATCGGGGCCGCGAACCGTTGGCGGAACTCGAACCTGCTGCCGAGCAGCCCGGGGTTGAGCAGGTCCAGCACCGACCACAGGTCCGCCAGCCGGTTTTCCACCGGGGTGCCGGTCAGCGCGAGCCGGTGCCCGGCCGTGAACCGCCGCACCGCCTTGGCCGTCGCGGTGTCGGCGTTCTTGATGGCGTGCGCTTCGTCGAGCACCAGGCGCCGCCAGGCGAACTTCTCGAGTTCGTCGGCGTCACGAGCGGCGGTGGCGTAGGTCGTGACGACGAGGTCGGCCGCGGCGACCTGCTCGGCGAGCGCGTCCCCGTGCGCGCGGGCGCTGCCGTGGTGGGCGAGGACCCGCAGGCCGGGGGCGAAGTTCGCCGCTTCCCGCTGCCACATGCCGACCAGCGACATCGGGCACAGCACCAGCGTCGGCTCGCGATCGTGGCCGGCCCGCTCGACGGCCTCGAGCGCCAGCGTCTGGACGGTTTTGCCGAGGCCCATGTCGTCGGCCAGGCACGCCCCGAGCCCGAGCGCCGACATGAAAGCCAGCCAGGCGACACCCCGCTGCTGGTACGGGCGCAGGGTGGCGCGGAACGACGGCGGCAGCTCGACCGGCCGCAGCACCTCGTGCACCCGCCCGGCCAGGACGTCCCCGACCCAGCCGCCGGCGCGGACGTCGGTGACGGGGAGCGGCGCCTCCCGCTCGAGGTGGACCAGTTCGAGGAGCTCGGCCGCGGTGGGTCCCTGGGTCGTCCGGTGCGGGTCGCGGCGCAGGAACTCGAGACCGGCGCGGAGCCGGTCGGCGTCGACGCTGACCCACCTCCCCCGCAGCCGCACCAGCGGGGTCTTCGCCGCGACGAGCCGGGCCAGCTCTTCCTCACCGATTTCGTCGTCGCCCACCGCGAGCGACCAGCGGAAGCCGGCCAGCTCGTCGCGGCCCACCCGGCTGCGGGTGACGACCTGCTCCGACGGCGTACTGCGGACCGACAGCCGGAGCCCGAGCCGGCGCCGGCCGTCCCAGCTGGCCGGGAGCTGCACTTCGAACCCGGCCTCGGTCAGCCGGGTCGCGCCCGAGGTGAGGAACTGTTCGGCTTCCTCGACGGTCAGGTCGTACTCGGCCGGCTGGGTCCGGCGCAACGCCGGTGCCAGCATCGGTTCCACCAGCGCGGCCCGGCCCAGTTCGGCGACGAACAGCCCCTTCGGGTCCCGGACCAGCCCGTTCGCCTCGCCCGACCAGATCTGGCCCGCGGACAGCAGCAAGCTCGGATCAGCCGTCGCCCGCAGGAGGAACTGCAGCTGCCACTTGGTGCCGTCGCCGGTCTGGTCGTCGGGATCGTCCACGGCCGCCTGCCACAGGGTGCCGACTTCGGCCAGCCGGAAACACGCCCGGCCGTCGATGACGTCGGTATCGGCGACTGCGTCCCACTTCGCGACGGCCTCGGCCAGGACCCCGAGCTCTTCCAGCGGCAGTTCGACGCGGGGAACGCCGCCCTGCAAAGCGGACAGCCACACCTCGGCCGCGCCCGGGCCCCCGGGCAGGTCGACGGGCGGATCCGCCCGCGCCAGCCGGTCCCGGACCGTCGCGTCGACCAGGGTGTGGAGGGCATCGGTGGCGAGCGCGCGCGGCGAGGCCCCGGTGAGCGGCGCCACCTGCTCGGCCCGCCCGACCGGCGGCATGGCCGCGACCAGCGCGTCGAACGCGACGAAGTCCACGCCCTGGAGCACCGGGCGCCACCGGGCTTCCGCCGCGTCGCCCCGGCGGACCAGCGTCGGCAGCACCCGCCCACGCCGCACCAGATCCGCGGCCAGGCGGGCCACCGCCCGCAGGTGGGTGACCGAAGCGCCGTAGGTGGCCGAGTCGTCGAGGTCGTCCAGCTCGGCCGCGTCCACGATCAGCGCCGGCACCGACCACGGCCGCAACGACGGCACACTCCGCTTACCCCTCGCCGCTTCGGAGGAGGCGAGCGGCCGGTTCGCCCGCGACGGCAGCAGCACCGTCGCCGAAGTGGGTTTGCCGGGATGCAGCGCGGTCAGCTGCGCGCTGGAGACCGCGAACGGATGCGGAAGGGCGATGTGCGCCGACCGGCTCGACGTGCCGGCCGGGCGCCGGTCGTGCTCCGCCCAGAGCAGCAGACCCCGGCCCGGAGACCACAGAGCGTGTACGAAGGGCAAGGTCTGTCGCTCCTTCGTCCGATCGGGGTTCCCCCAGATCGTCGCACGGCCGGGGCGAAGGCCGCCGCCCGAGACCCCTGACGGCGGCGATCCGTCCACAGAGGACACGCACCGGCTTGTCCCCCGAGCGAGCTACCCGGTCTGCTCGCTCCGGGGTGACGTTTTCGCCGTCCCGCTCTCGATAACTTCGGCGCCGTCACAGCGGACGGGGGCCACCAAGGCCCGCCGCCGCCGAAATCGGAGGGCTGCACCATGAGGAAGACACGCGGGTTACGGTTCGCCGCCGCCTTGGCGGTCACCACACTGACCGTTCTCGGCGTGACCGCCTGCGACAGCGCGGACGACGAAGACGCCCCGGCCGCCGCGGCGCTCGCGTGGGGACCGTGCCCGGCGGCGGCGCCCGGCGCTACCCGGGATCCGCGGCTCACCTGCGCGAAGGTGAAGGTCCCCCTCGACTACGGTCGTCCGGACGACACGACGATCGACGTCCAGATCTCCCGGCTGGGCGCCGCCGACCCCGCGAAGCGCCACGGCGTCCTGCTGCTGAACCCCGGTGGTCCGGCGCTGCCGGGGCTCGACACGCCCGGCGCGATGGCGCCGACGCTGCCGAAGTCCGTGCTGGACGGCTACGACCTGATCGGCTTCGACCCGCGCGGCGTCGGGACCAGCACCCCGCAGAGCTGCGGCCTCGAGAACGCCAGCGTCGCCACGCTCTTCCCCTACCCCGCCGCCGACGGCTCGATCGAGGCGAACGTCCAGGCCGCGCGCGCCACGGCCGCGAAGTGTGCCGCCAAGGCCGGGGAGAACCTGCGCTACTTCACCACCGCCAACACCGCTCGCGACCTCGACCGCGTCCGCGAAGCCCTCGGCGAAGCCAAGATCTCGTACTGGGGCCAGTCGTACGGCACCTACCTCGGGAGCGTCTACAACGCGCTCTACCCGGACCGCGCCGACCGCGTGATCCTGGAAGGCAACGTCGATCCCGCCCACGTCTGGGCCGGTGAAGCGGAGAGCTGGGGCAAGGGCATGGCCGAGCGGTTCCCCGACGCCGCCGCCGTCGCCGCCGCGCAGAACGGCGCTCTCGGGCTCGGCGCCACCCCCGCCGAAGTCACCCGGACCTACCTCGCGCTCGCCGACCGGCTCGACCGGCAGCCGGCGCCGGTCCCGGGCACGCCGCAGTCGGTGAACGGGGCGCTGCTGCGCAGTGTCACCTACGCACTGCTGATCCACAACGACACCGTGCCGGTGCTCGCCCAGGTCTGGAAGGCCGCCGCGGACCTGGCCGACGGCCACCTCACCGAGGCCGACGGCAAGGTGCTCACGCAGGTGTTCGCCGACACCCCGGCCACCCCGGGCGTTCCCGCGGACAACCAGGTGACCATGTTCCTGGCCCTCACCTGCGGTGACGCCGAGTGGTCCCACGACGTCGGCAGCTACGCCGCGCGCACCGCCGCCGACCGGAAGGCCTGGCCCCTCACCGCGGGCATGCCGGCGAACATCTGGCCGTGCGCGTTCTGGCCGCAACCGATCGAGAGGCCGGTGGCCGTGACCGGGCAAGGCGCGCGCAACACGCTGATCCTGCAGAACCGCCGCGACCACGCCACGCCGTGGGACTCCGGCGTCGGCCTGCGCCGCACCCTGGGCGACCGCGCCGCCTTCGTAGGCGTGGACAACGGCGGGCACTACGTCTACCACGAAGGCTCGGCCTGTGCCGACGACGCCACCGTCGCCTTCCTCGACACCGGCCGGCTGCCGGACAAGGACCTCGACTGCACCGACGTCGCGCAGCGCTGATCACCCGCGAGCGGGCGGCCTTCCCCCGGGGACGGCCGCCCGCTCGTGTCGGAGGACGCGACGCGCGCAGCGGATTCGGCACCGGAATGCCCGGCCGGACCAGGATTCCTGCCCTGGTGGACGGTCGAGCCCCGCCGTGTCTTCCGCTTCTCCCGCCGGGCCGACCGGGGCGCGGCCGGCCTCGCTAGGCTCCCGCCCATGCCGACGCTGGGACGTCTCCGGAACCGATGGGCGGACGTGTCCCCGGACGTCCGGGACCGGGCGCTGGCCGCGGCCGTCACGGCCGCCGCGTTCGTGCCGGGACTCGACATGATCGGGGCCCAGTTCGGCGACCTGCCGAGGCACGACGGCGGTGTCCTCGCGGTCGTGCTGGTGCTCGGGCAGACGCTCCCGCTCGCGGTGCGCAGCCGGTGGCCCGCGCTGACCCTCGCGATCGTCGCGACCTGTTTCGCGGCGCACGAAGTGCTCGCGTACCCGCCCACGATCGGCAGTCTCGCGCTGTACTTCGCGCTCTATTCGGCCGGAGCACGCGAGGAGCGGTTCCGCCGGGCGCTGCCTGCCGCGGTGTCGGCCGGGTACGTCGTCTTCGCGGTCCTGGTCACGTTGCGCGGCTCCCCGACGGAATTGCCGACCTACGTCGTCTACTACGCGGTGCTCATCCTGTTCTGGTCGCTGGGTGCCCTGGTGCGGCAACGGCGGCGGCAGGAGGCCGAACGGCGGCGGCTCACCGCCGCGGCCGCGGCGGCGGACGAACGGGCGCGCCTCGCCCGGGAGCTGCACGACGTCGTCACCCACCACGTGACGGCCATGGTGGTCCAGGCCGACGCCGCCCAGTACCTGCCGCCCGGCCACTTTCCCGAAGTGCTCGCCGCCATCACCGGCTCGGGCCGCGACGCTCTCACCGAACTGCGGTTCCTGCTCGGCGTCCTCGAAGCGACCGGCGTGCGCACCCCGGGCCTGGGCGCGCTGCGCGGCCTCGTCGAGCAGCCGGGCCGGGAGGCCGAGCTGGTCGAGTCGGGCGAACGCCGGGCACTGCCGGCGGAAACCGAGCTCACCGCGTACCGGATCGTGCAGGAAGCGCTGACCAACGCGGCCAAGTACGCCGCCGGCCGGCCGGCGACGGTGCGCGTCGGCTACGGCGCGGACCTCCTCGAGATCGACGTGATCACCCGGGGCCCGGCGACCGACGCCGGCGTTCTCGGCTCCGGCGGGCGGGGGCTGACCGGGCTGCGCGACCGCGTCGACGCGCTCGGCGGCCGGTTCACCGCCGGACCGTCGGCGGACGGGTTCCGCGTCAGCGCCGCGTTCCCGACGGCCGGGGCCCCCGTGCGGAGCGACCGATGACCGACGGCCCGATCCGGGTGCTGATCTGCGAGGACCAGGAGCTCATCCGCGCGGGGTACGTGGCCGTGCTCGGCGCCCAGCCGGACCTCGAGGTGGCGGGGCAGGCCGCGAACGGCCGCGAAGCCCTCGCCGAGGTCGGGCGGCTGCGCCCGGACGTCGTCGTGATGGACATCCAGATGCCGTACCTGGACGGGATCGAGGTGACCCGCCGCGTGGCCGGCCCCGGCGCGGCGATGCCGGCGAAGGTGCTGATCGTGACGACGTTCAACGTCGGCCAGTACGTCTACGACGCGCTGCGGGCCGGGGCGAGCGGGTTCCTGCTCAAGGACGCGCCCCTGAACGAGCTCGCGGAAGGCGTGCGCACGGTCGCGCGCGGCGAGTCGCTGCTTTCCCCGGCGGTGACCCGGACGCTGATCGGCCGCTACGCCGACCGCATCCAGCCGGCGGCTCCCACCGGCGGGCCGCTGGACCGGCTGGCCCCGCGGGAGCTGGAGGTGCTGGAACTGATCGCCGGCGGCCTGTCGAACGCCGAGATCGCGGCCGAGATGGTGCTGAGCGTGGAGACGGTGAAGACGTACGTCTCGCGGATCCTCACCAAGCTCGACCTGCGGGACCGGGTCCAGGCCGTGGTACTGGCCTACCGGACGGGGCTCGTCAGCGCCGCGGGCTGACCGTCCACCCGGGACCCGCGCGCTCCCGGGTGGACGGTGGGCTCAGCTCACCTGCAGATCGATGCAGCTGTAGAACGCGTTCGTCGTGTCAGCGATGTTCCACACCGCCAGCACCGTCTGGCGGCCCGTGTGGTTGCCCAGGTTCACCTGGTGCGACACGGTTTGCGGCGGCTGCTGGTTGTTGCCGCTGATGTCGGCGACCTTGTCGTTGCCGATCCAGTACTCGTAGTTCGCCGTGCGGTGGCGGGCGGTGAAGGTCCACGTGAACGTCGCCGTGCGGCCGACCGGCGAGGCCTTCCAGCCCTTGCTGTTGTCGTTCAGCTCGGCGAACTGGGAATTGCCGCCGTTGCAGGACTTCAGGCCTTTCGGGCCTTCCACGCTCTGGGGCTCGTACTTGATGTTGCCGCAGGACACCGTGCCCTGTGCGCACTGCGCCTGGCGGCTGGCCGGGGAGTTGACGTAGCCGTGCGCGCTCGCGATCCCGGCGGGACTCACCACCACCAGGACGGGGGCCAGGAGAGCACCCGCCGCGGCCGCGACCAGTTTGCGGTTCATACCAGCTCCTTCGGGGACAGGCTCGCTTCCCGGATACGACGAACTCGCGGCAGGGGGGTGCCCACCGCGCCGGGAAGGGGTTCGAGCGAAGGAAAATTGTGGTCTAGACCATACGGCGAATCGGACACGAGGTCAACAGATGGCAAAGTCGAAGTTCATGTTGGTAAGACGCCAACCTTCACCCGGTGTTCCGGTCAGCGGGACCCGCCGGGGCGACCAGGGCGCGCCGCGCACGGCGCCTGCCTCTAGGATTCCGCCGGTGACCACCTACGACGACACGTTCGAGCACCTCGACGCCGCGGCCCTGCCGGAGCGGCAGCAGAAGATCCTGGTGGCCATCCGGGACTGGGTGGTCCGCCACGGGTACTCCCCCAGCACCCGCGAGATCGGCGAGGCGGTCGGCCTGCAGTCGACGTCGTCGGTGTCGAAGCACCTGGCGAGCCTGGAGGACAAGGGTTTCCTGCGCCGCGGCGCGGGCGTGTCGCGGCCGATGGACGTGCGTGCGTTCCTGCAGGGCGGCGAGGTGCGCGAAGACAGCGACTCCGTCCCGGTGCCGGTCGTCGGCGACATCGCCGCCGGTACGCCGATCTCGGCCGTGGAACACGTCGACGACGTCCTGAAGCTGCCGCGCGACCTCACCGGGCGCGGCACCGTCTTCGGCCTGCGCGTGCGCGGCGACTCGATGATCGACGCCGCGATCTGCGACGGCGACATCGTCGTGGTCAAGCAGCAGAGCGAGGCGCACTCGGGCCAGATCGTCGCGGCGATGATCGACGAGGAGGCGACGGTCAAGGTGTACCGCCGCCGCAACGGCCACGTGTTCCTCGAGCCCCGCAACCCGGCCTACGACGTCATCGACGGCGACCGGGCGGCGATCCTGGGCGTGGTCGTCTCGGTGCTGCGGAGCGTCTGACCCGCTTCACCAGGTGACCGGCAGCTCGTACACGCCGTACACGGACCCGTCGTGCTTGAACGGGATCCGCCCGACGTCGGTGGCCAGCGCCAGCGTCGGGATCCGCCGGTACAGCGTGCCGTAGACGATCTGCAGCTCGAGCCGGGCCAGCGGCTGGCCGAGGCACTGGTGGACGCCGAAGCCGAAGGCGACGTGCCGGTGCGCGTCGCGGGTGAGGTCGAGCCGGTCGCCGCCGGGGAACACCGCCGGGTCGCGGTTGGCGAGGTCGTTGGCCATGATCAGGCCCTCGCCCGCGCGGATGGTCTCGCCGGCGATCTCGATGTCCTCCAGCGCGAGGCGGCGGCGGCCGTTGTGCGTGATGTTCAGGTACCGCAACAACTCTTCGACCGCCGACGCCACCAGGGCCGGGTCGTCGGACTCCCGTAGCAGCGCCAGCTGGCCCGGGTGCTCCAGCAGGGCCAGGGTGCCGAGGGCGATCATGTTCGCCGTCGTCTCGTGGCCGGCGATGAGCAGCAGCACGCCCATCTGCGCCGCCTCCGTACGCGACAGCTCCCCGGCGTCCACGCGGCGGGCGAGCCCGGAGAGCAGGTCGCCGGCGGGCGCCGCGAGCTTCTCCCCCATCAGCCGGTCGAGGTACCCGACGAGCGCCTGGTGCCCCGCCGCCCGCTCCTCGGGCTGGGCGTCGCGCCGGATGATGAGCTTGCTGTTCTCCTGGAAGAAGCCGTGGTCGGCGTACGGGACGCCGAGCAGCTCGCAGATCACCAGGGACGGCACCGGCAGCGCGAACGCCTCGACGAGGTCGACCGGCTTCGGGCCGGCCAGCAGCTCGTCGAGGAGGTCGTCGACGATCTTCTGCACCGCCGGGCGCATCGCGGCGACGCGCCGGATCGTGAAGGGCGCGGTCACCATCTTCCGCAGCCGCGCGTGCTCCGGGTTGTCCATCAGGATGAAGCTGATGCCGGTGCCGCCCTTCGGCAGCGGTGCCGGGCTTGGGTAGCCGGACCGGGTGATGTCGGCGCTGACGCGGGGATCGGCGAGCAGCGCCCGCTGTTCGGCGTAGCGGGTGACCAGCCACGGCGTGCTGCCGTCCCACAGCCGTACGCGCGCGAGCGGAGCCTCATCCTGCAGCGCCCGGGCGGCGGGCGGCGGGTCGAACGGACACCCCGCGGCGCGCGTCATCGGGAACCCGGGGATCTCGGCGGTGCTCGTCATCGTTCCTCCGCGGTGGCCGTCGGTTCGTGATCAGTCAACCGAAGACTGCTACGCTAAGTCAAGCGACTGATTTAATTCGGACATCCGGAGGACCGCCCCCGTGCTCGACCCAGCCCAGCCCGCCGCAGAGGCGTCGCCCCGCGCGAACCTCGTCGTCGCGGTCCTCGCCCTCGCGGGCATCACCGTCTCGCTGATGCAGACGCTGGTCATCCCGCTGATCCCGGCGCTGCCCGGGCTGCTGCACGCCTCCGCCGCCGACGCCACCTGGGCGATCACCGCCACCCTGCTCGCGGGCGCCGTGGCGACGCCGACCATGGGCCGCCTCGGCGACATGTACGGCAAGCGGCGGATGCTGCTGGTCAGCCTCGGCGCACTCGTGGTGGGCTCGGCGATCGGCGCGCTCTCCGACACGCTCGTGCCGATGGTCGCGGGCCGGACACTGCAGGGCCTGGCCGCCGGCGTCATCCCGCTCGGGATCAGCATCATGCGCGACGAACTGCCCGCCGAACGGCTCGGCTCGGCGACGGCGTTGATGAGCGCGTCCCTCGGTGTCGGCGGCGCGCTGGGCCTGCCCGCGGCGGCGCTGCTGGCCGAAAACGCCGACTGGCACGGGCTGTTCTGGACCGCGGCCGGCCTCGGCCTGGTGGTCACCGCGCTGGTCGTCGCGCTCGTGCCGGAGTCGCCGGTGCGCACCGGCGGCCGGTTCGACGTCCTCGGCGCGGCCGGGCTCTCGATCGCCCTCGTGTGCCTGCTGCTGGCGATCTCGAAGGGTGCCGACTGGGGCTGGGGCAGCGCGGCGACGCTCGGCCTGTTCGCCGCGGCGGTGCTCGTTCTGCTGTTGTGGGGCCGGTGGGAGCTGCGCGCCCCGCGGCCACTGGTCGACCTGAGGACGAGCGCGCGGCGCCAGGTGCTGCTGACGAACATCGCGTCGGCGGTCTTCGGTTTCGCGATGTTCGCGATGTCGCTGGTGCTGCCGCAGCTGCTGCAGCTCCCGGCCGCCACCGGGTACGGCCTGGGCCGGTCGATGCTCGTGGTGGGCCTCGTGATGGCGCCGTCGGGGCTGGTCATGATGGCGCTGGCGCCGGTGTCCGCGCGCATCACAGCCACGCGCGGCCCGAAGACGACGCTGATGCTGGGCGCGGTCGTCGTCGCCGCCGGGTACGCGCTCGGCATCGTCCTGATGAGCGCGACCTGGCACCTGGTGCTGGTGTCGAGCGTCATCGGCGCCGGCATCGGGCTCGCGTACGGCGCGATGCCGTCGCTCGTGATGGGCGCCGTGCCGGTATCGGAGACGGCGGCCGCGAACAGCCTCAACACGCTGATGCGTTCGATCGGGACATCGGTGTCGAGTGCGACCGCGGGCCTGGTCCTCGCGCGGCTGACCGTCCGGTTCGGACCGGTGGAACTGCCTTCACAGAACGGTTTCCGGCTCGTACTGGGAATGGGATCGGCCGCGGCGCTCATCGCGCTGGCCGTCGCCGCCTTCTTGCCGAGGCACTCGGTTCCGGCTCCGGCGAGCCCGGAACCCGCCGCGGCGAGTCGCTGACCGGCGGCCCGCGAACGGCGTCCCGAGCCTCTGATGCGGCGCCGACCCGGAGGAGCCAGACATGACGAATAACGCTGGGATGACCCGGTGGCCACGACCTCATTGGCGCCGTGGTGCAGCGCACCGTCGGCGGCCGGCCGCCCGGGTCAGGCCCGGGCGGCCACGCCGTCGAGGTGCAGGACGCCATCCGTGTGCTGCGCGGCGACGAACTCGGGCCCCTTGGTGACGAGCCGCGCGATGGCCGTCGCGTGGCCGTGGCCGAGGCCGTGCTCGGTCTTCAGCCACGCGACGAGCTCGCCGTGCTTCGTGAGGTTCTTCTCGGCCGCGAGGGCGAGGAAGACACGCGGGGTGATGCCGGTCTGCTTCTCGGCGTTGTCGAGGTAGGCCTGGAAAGACATGGTGACTCCCGGGTCGGGCCGAAGGTTCTTCGGTCGGTGCGGCTTGCCACCAAGATCTCACCGACAACTTTTCTTGTCAAGCCTTCTTCGCGACCACCGCCAGCGTCGTGTACGCGAGCGTGAAGCCACCACCGAGCGCGTCGATGGCCGCGCCGACGCCGGCGAGCACGTCGGCCAGCGCGTCCGGCGCGAGCCGGGTCAGACCGCCGGTCGTGGGCAGGAAATCCAGCCACTCGTCCCGGGTGTACGTCCGTTCCCAGGCGAACGACCACCGTTCGGGTTCACCGAAGCGGCCCGATTCCCGGATCCCGTCGGCGAACTTGGCGAACATGACGTCGTACAGCTCGGCAGGACTTCTCGACTCCCCCGCGAACGGCGAGTCCGGCAGCACCCGGCGAATGCCTGCGGCAAGGGCGTCCGCCACCGGCCCCGGCGGCTGGAACACGTGCGCGAACACGGCAAGCAGGCCATCGGAACGCAGGACATCGGCCGCCTTGGCCGCACCGGCAACGGGATCGACCCAATGCCAGGCCTGCCCGGCAACGACGGCGTCGAAGGTCCGCCCCGCACTGTCCCAGTCCTCGAACGTCGCGACTTCGACGTCAACGCCGGTACCGCGAGCGAAGGCGGCCATCCGCGGATCAGGATCGACCCCGAGCACAGAGCACCCGGCGCCCCGGAACTGCCGGGCCTCGATCCCGGTACCACACCCGACGTCGAGGAAGTCACGACCAGAACTCGCCGCGACAACACGATCGACGAGTTCAGCGGGATACTGCGGCCGAGCGCGGTCGTAGCGTTCGGCATCGACCCCGAAGGATTCAGCGAAGGAACGAGCTTCATGAGGCAAAGTGGGCATGCGCCCACCATAGTGGGCATCCGCCCACTAGAACAACCGCGAGAGCGTTCGCGCCGGGCGTAACGGAGAATGAAGCCATGCCAACCGGGGTCCACCTACGCGACGTACGCCAGCAGCTGTTCCAAGCAGCCGAGCGAGTCCTCCTGCGCGAAGGCCCCAACGCCCTGACCAGCCGAGCGGTAACAGCGGAAGCCGACGTGGCGAAGGGCGTGTTGCACCGCCACTTCACCGATTTCGACGAGTTCCTGGCGGAGCTGATCAAGGACCGCATCGCCCGCCTGACGGACCAATCGGCGATCCTGGAGGCATCAGCGGGAACGCGCAGTGTGGCCGACAACATCATCGACGCACTGACCGAGCTGTTCGACCCGGTATCGGTGGCCCTGACCAGCTTGCTGTTCTTCCGCGACGAACTCCGAACCCGCCTACGCGACCCCCACGGCGGCCTCCCCTTCCTAGCGGAGGCAAGGGAGATGCTCGCGGCCTACCTGACAGCAGAGCGCGCCCAAGGCCGCATAGCGGCAGACGCAAACACGGATTCCCTGGCTGTATCCCTGATCGGAGCAAGCCACCTGATCTTCGCGGGCCGCCCCCGCCACACGCTCCCGAACACGGCCGAGCTGACCCAGATGGTGCACACGATCACAGCGGACGCAGTCCAGCGCAGGCTGTTGTAAGAGTCAGAAGTGGACGAAGCCTGGCCACAAACAGGACGCAACCAAACTGGGGGTCCGGGGGCGTGCCCCCGGCGGGGGTGTGGGGGTTCGACCCCCACAAGACACCACGAGAAGAGCCCTGCTTGCGTTTCCGCAAGCAGGGCTCAACCGCGAATCTCGTGGGCGATACTGGGATCGAACCAGTGACCTCTTCGGTGTGAACGAAGCGCTCTCCCCCTGAGCTAATCGCCCGTCGTACGAACTTCCACGAGGTCCCGGGGGTGGGCTCGTGGTGCGCGATACTGGGATTGAACCAGTGACCTCTTCCGTGTCAGGGAAGCGCTCTCCCGCTGAGCTAATCGCGCGCTGCGGAACTCCGTACTTGCTGAAGCATATCGGATGGTTCCGGAGCGTCAGCAGGGGGTCGGGTGTGACCGGGGGCACGGCGGAAACCGCCGTGACACGAAGGTGCCGAAACGGGCAGACTGCAGGAAGACAGCACGCTTGACGTCCCGGCTGTCGCCGGGTCCGTGCGCCGACCAGGAGAGCTCTCACCTCGATGACCGACACCGTGTCCACCCCGCCCGCCGACGTCGACCGCGCTCCGGTGCGCCCGGGGCTCCTCATCGGGGTCTTGGTGCTGTCGGCGTTCGTGATGATCCTCAACGAGACGATCCTGAGTGTCGCGCTGCGCGACCTGACCGTCGACCTGCGGGTGCCGACGACGACCGTGCAGTGGCTGACCAGCGGGTTCCTGCTGACGATGGCCGTGGTCATCCCGACGACCGGGTTCTTGCTCGAGCGGTTCTCGCCGCGGACGGTCTTCCTGTTCTCGCTGTCGGCGTTCAGCCTCGGCACGCTGTTGTGCGCGGTCGCGCCCGGGTTCGGGGTGCTGATGGCCGGGCGGGTGGTGCAGGCGTGCGGTACGGCGGTGATGCTGCCGTTGCTGATGACGACGGTGATGCGGCTGGTGCCGCCGGAGCGGCGTGGCGCGACGATGGGGACGATCACGATCGTCATCGCGGTGGCGCCCGCGATCGGGCCGACGATCGGCGGCGCGGTGCTGTCGTCGCTGGGCTGGCGGTGGATGTTCTGGATCGTGCTGCCGCTGTCGGTCGCGGCGCTGGTGACCGGCGCGCTGCAGCTGAGGCTGACGAGCGAGACGCGGCGGGTGCCGCTGGACGTGCCGTCGGTGCTGCTGTCGGCGATCGGGTTCGGCGGGGTGCTGTACGGGCTGTCGTCGTCCGGTGAGCAGGCCGGCGCGGAGCCGCTGGTGCCGATGTGGGTGCCGATCGTGGTCGGCGTGGTCGCGCTGGTGGTGTTCACGTGGCGGCAGCTGCGGCTGCAGCGTCGTGACCGGGCGTTGCTGGACCTGCGGCCGTTCACGCACCGGAGTTTCGTGGTGGCGGTGGTGCTGATGGCGCTGCTGTTCGTGTGCCTGATCGGCGCGGCGGCGATCCTGCTGCCGCTGTACCTGCAGACGGTGCTGCACACGAGCACGTTCGTGAGCGGTCTGGCGGTGCTGCCCGGTGGCTTGGTGCTGGGTCTGCTGGGCCGTCCGGTGGGGTCACTGTTCGACAAGGTCGGCGCGCGCCCGCTGGTGATCCCGGGCGCGGCGGCGATGGCGGTGTCGCTGTGGCTGTTCACGACGCTGGGGGCGGGTTCGCCGCTGATCGCGGTGATCGGGATCCACGTGCTGCTGATGACCGGGCTCGGGCTGATGATGACGCCGCTGTTCACCGAGTCGCTGGGTTCGCTGCCGGATCACCTGTACTCGCACGGGAGCGCGATCCTGGCGACGCTGCAGCAGGTGGCGGGCGCGCTGGGGACGGCGGTGTTCGTGAGCGTGGCGACGCTGTGGAGCGCGGACGGCGCGGCGGCGGGGCCGGACGCTGCCGGGCTGCGGGCCGCGTTCGTGGTGGCCGGCGTGATCGGGCTGGTTTCCTTCGCGGGGACCTGGCTGATCCGCTCGAAGTCCGGCGCCAAGGCGACTCCGGCGCACTGACGGCGGGCCGCGGTCCGGACGTCGCGAACCCACTGCCGGACTGCAGTGAATGACTCATTCCTTGCGCCGGACGCCAGGAATGAGTCATTCACTGCATCCGCATGAGTCATGCGTCGGTCCACTTCGGACGGAGAAAGTCCCGCTTCCGCTCAGCGAAGGCTGGGGGGAGACCTGCGAGCGAAAGCGGGAGTTCGGGGCCGGTACGGGGGTCGCCTCGCGGCGAGTGGCTCGACACGGCTCCAGCCGAACTGGTGATCCGTGAAGGCAGTGGGTGAGGCCCGGGGACTCCTCCGTACCGACACCCGTTACAACGTCCCGCGCCCGCCGGTGTTCCCCGACGTGACCGGGCTCATCCCGGCATCCGGCCCAGACGCGCACACCGAGCGGCCGTCGTCGCGGCCGGCCTCGCGTGCGACCAGGCCGCGGCGGACCGCCCGGTCGACCAGCCCGCTCACCGACGACCGGTCCAGCCCGAGTGCGGTCGCGCAGGATCCCGAGCAGCCGACGGCTCGCTCTACACCGGAACGGGTGAACTTCCGTTCGTCCCCGGCATCGACGGCGCCGACGCGCGTCGTGATCAGCCCTTGAGCTCCTTGACCTTCGGCGTCGCCCGCACGCCCGAGTGCAGGTACCGCTCCCCCGTCGGCAGCGTGTAGAACGTCACCGACACCCAGCCGCGCATGCCCGCCGGGCTGTACGCGAAGTGCGCCGGGCCGACCGGCACCAGCTCGTCCTCGGTCGTCGGCTCCGGTACCAGCTCGGCGAGCGGGCCGGTGACGGTCTGCCGGATCCACAGCTTCCCCTCGCGGGTGAGGACTTCGGTGCGGACCGACTCCCGCTCGTAGACGCCGAGGAACTCCGAGGCGTCGACGTCGGGAGCCGGCACGGCCGGTTCCAGCGGCCGCGGCATCGCCACGCCCGCCAGCTCGGCGAAGAGCTCGCGGTAGAGCTCCTCGTAGAGGTCGTGGGTGCTGCCGCCGTTGGTGAGCAGCGTGATCGCCAGCCCGTGCCCGGGCAGGATCCGCAGGAAGGCCGCCTGCCCGATCGTGTTGCCGTCGTGGCCGTAGACGCGGTGGCCGTCCCAGCCGAAGCGGATCCAGCCGAGGCCCCACGAATCGCCGAGGGTGTCCTTGTCCGGCATCTCGAACTGCTCTTCGGTCATCGCCTGCGCGGATTCGGCCGAGAGCACGCGCGAGCCGTCCGGGCCGAGGCCGCCGGTCAGGTGCAGGCGGGCGAACGCGAGGACGTCGTCGGTCGACGCCGTGATGAGCCCGGCCGGGCCCGCCGAGCGCTGCAATCCCCACACCGGCGCCGGCTCCGGCTCGGCGTCCCCGGCCGCGACGTGGCCCATCGCCGCGCGCTGCAGGAGCGCTTCCTCCGGCAGGGTGCTCGTCCGCTTGAGACCGAGCGGCGTGAACAGGCGCTCGCGCAGAGCCGCGTCCCAGGTCTTGCCGGTCAGCTTCTCGATCACCCGGCCGACGAGGACGAACCCCGAGTTGCAGTAGGACAGCGTCGCGCCGAGCGGGTGCGTCTGCGCGGCCTGGTCGAGGATCGCGACGTACTTCTCGAGGCAGTCGTCGCCGCGGCCGGTGTCGGTGAAGACGTCGCCGTCGATGCCGCTGGTGTGCGTCAGCAGGTGCCGCAGCGTCACCTTCTTCGTGACGTCGGGGTCGGCGAGCCGCAGCTCGGGCAGGACGTCGGCGATCGGCGCGTCGAGCGTCAGCAGCCCTTCGTCGACCAGCTGCATCGCGACGGTCGCCGTCCACACCTTGGTGATCGAGCCGATCTGGAACACCGAGTCGTCGGTGACCTCGACCCCGGTCGCCTTGTTCAGCACGCCGTGGCTGACCTGGACGACCTCGTCGCCGTCGAGGCGGAGGATGCCGAGCGCCGCACCGGGAACGCGGTGCTTGCGCGCGAGCTCGGCGAGGCGGCGGCGCCAGTGCGCGGCGTCGATCGGCACCCGGACCGGCTGGCCCGGCTCGCCCGCGTGCTGCTCGACCCAGTCGGCGACGCGGCGGTTGAAGTCGGCGCGGTGCGACGGGCGGCCCTCGAGGATGAACAGGTGCGACGCGCCCGGGTAGAGCACCAGCCGGGTGGGCACGCCCTGCTCGCGCAGGCCGGTGAACCACTGTTCGGCCTGCCCGGCGGGGCACCGGTCGTCGGCGGCGCCGTGCACGACCAGCGTCGGCGTGCGCACCTTTTCCACCTGCGCCAGCGGGGAAAGCGCCGCGTAGTGCGCGCGGTTCTCCGCCGGGACGGCCCCGAGCTCGGCGACGCCGAGGTAGTGGCCGCTGTCGGACGTGCCGGCCATGCTGACCACGTCGCTGACGACCCCGCCCGCGACCGCGGCGGCGAACCGGTCGTCGCGGCTGGTGAGGTAGCAGGTCATGAAGCCGCCGTAGCTGTAGCCGGTCACCGCCAGCCGTCCCGCGTCCGCCGTCCCTTCCGCGACGAGCTGGTCCAGCGGCTCGAGGAAGTCCTTGGCGTCGGCCACGCCCCAGGCGCCGACCGCGGCGGTGTAGAACGCTTCGCCGTAGCCGTCGCTGGCGCGCGGGTTGAGCAGCAGGACCGCCCACCCGCGCGCGGCGAGCCGCTGGTGGTAGAGGTGCACGGCGTCGGCGGTCCCGTTCCACGCGTTGTGCGGGCCGCCGTGGATGTCCAGCAGCAGCGGGAGCGGGCCGGTGCGGGCGGGGTCGCGCAGCAGCCAGCCGTGCACGACGGTGCCGTCGGAGACGGTGAACTCCCGCTCCTCGCGCGTGAACAGCTCGACGTCGCCGGGGCCGTGGGCGGTGTGCACCCGCGCCGCTCCCCCGGCGACGTCGACCGTCGCGATCTCGCCGAACGACGCCGGCGTGCTCAGCACGACCGCCGCGGTGGTCCCGGCGACGCTCAGCCCGTCCACGGCGGTTCCGGCCTCGCCGAGGACGCGCCGCGGCTCGCCACCCGCGACGTCGACGGCGTACAGGTGCGTGCAGCCGCGGTCGCGGACGCAGAACAGCACCGCCGAGCCGTCGCCGAAGAGCCGCGGGACCGCGCCGGGGTAGCCCGGGCCGCCCGCCATCACGTTGCGGTCGAGGGACGCGGCGAGATCGACGGTCTCGCCGCCGTCCAGGGGAACGCGCAGCAGCCCGGCGTGGCCCGGCGCGGTGTCGCGGCGGCCGATGACGAGCAGGGCCGCACCGTCCGCGGTCCAGGTGACGGTCCCGCTCATGCCATCGGCCGAGCCGGCCAGGCGCGGCTCCGAGGTCCGGTCACCGGGCTCGAGAACGTAGACGCCCGAACGGAAAGTCAGGTCGGGGTCGGCGTCCAGGGCACCCGGGAACGCCAGCTTCGAGCCGTCGGGCGACCAGGCGGGGTCGCCCGCGTGCCAGTCCCCCGACGTCACCCGGCGGACCTCGCCCGTGGCGACGTCGAGGACGTGGACGTGCTTGCGCAGGGTCCGCAGCAGCCCGGCGCCGTCGGCCTTGAAGTCCAGCCGGTCGGCGACCACCGGGGCGCTCGCGCGGCGGCCCTGCGCGCCGTCGTCTTCGCCTTCCTCGGCGGCGAGGTCGATCGGGGCGCTGAAGGCGATCTCGGCGCCGTCCGGGCGCCACACCGGGGTGCCCGCGCCCAGCGGCAGCGTGGTGACCTGCTCGGGCTCGCCGCCGTCGGCGGGCAGCAGCCACAGCTGCGCCGGACCGTCCTGCGCGCGCAGGAACGCGATCCGCGTCCCGTCCGGCGACCACACCGGGGCCGCGTCGGCGGTGCCGCGGGTCAGCCGGCGCGCCTCACCGCCGTCGGTGGCGACCTGCCAGAGCGACCGGGTGTCCTCGTCCTTCTCGCGGTCGGCGGTGCGCAGCGCGTAGACGATCCGCGTGCCGTCCGGGGAAATCGCCGGCTGCTCGGGGAACTCCAGGGCGTACAGGTCGTCGATGCCGATACGGCGGGTCATGCGGATCTCCTTGTGGGATGACGGGCTCACGCGGCGAAGTGGCAGGCCGCGTGGTGCGGCCGGTGGGCGGCGTCGTCGGCCGGGTCGGCGCTGACGCAGAGCGTGCGGTCGGTGTGCACGAGCGGGCCGATCGGGCACCGCGGGTGGTAGCGGCACCCGGGCGGCGGGTGGTGCGGGTCGGCGGGTTCGGTGTCGGCGAGCGGGTCGCCGCCCACGTCGTCGAGCAGGCCGCGGTGCGCCGACGGCGCGGCGGCCAGCAGGTCCCGGGTGTACGGGTGCCGCGGGTCGGTGAGCACCTGCTCGGCGGGCCCGGCCTCGACGATCCGGCCGAGGTACATCACCGCGACGACGTCGCTGACGTACCGCACCACCGCGAGGTTGTGGGAGATGAACAGCATCGACAGCGCCAGCCGCCGCTGCACGTCCCGGACCAGGTTGAGCACCGCGCCCTGCACCGAGACGTCGAGCGCCGAGGTGATCTCGTCGGCGATCAGGACCTGGGGCCGCCCGGCCAGCGCCCGGGCGAGGGCGACGCGCTGGCGCTGCCCGCCGGAGAGCTGCCCGGGCAGCATCGTGGCCCGTTCCGGGTCGAGCTGGACCAGGTCGAGCAGCCTCGCGACCTCGTCCCGCCGGGCTCCGCGGGACGTGTCCCGGGGCATGGCTTCGGTGATCGACTCGCCGATCGCCATCCGCGGGTCCAGCGATGAGTACGGGTCCTGGAAGACCATCTGCAGGGGGCGGCGCCGGGGCAGCTTCCGGACGTCGACGCCGCCGAGCCGCACCCGGCCCCCGCTGACCGGAGCGAGCCCGACGGCCGCCCGGGCGAGCGTCGACTTGCCCGAGCCGGACTCGCCGACGAGGCCGACGACCTGTCCGGACGGGACGGTCAGGCTGACGCCGTCGACCGCGGTCAGCTTGCCGTAGCGGACGCTCACGGCGTCGAACTCGAGGGCACTCATGCGGCACCTTCCTCGCGTGACTGTCCGGAAAGGACACTGACCTGCGGGTGCCAGCACGCGACCCGGTGCGTGCCGGCGGCCGGTGCCGGCACCGGGTCCTCGTCCCGGCAGCGGTCGGTCGCCAGCGGGCACCGGGCGGCGAAGGCACAACCGGCCGGCACCTGGTCCGGCTCCGGCGGGCGGCCGGGGATCACTTCCAGGGGCGCGCCGCGGTCGGTGTCGAGGTCGACGGTCGTGGCCAGCAGCGCCCGCGTGTACGGGTGCTGCGGCGGGCTTCCGGTCGGCAGGTCCTCGACCACGCGCCCGGCGTACATCACCAGCATCCGTTCGCACGTCTGGGAAACGACGGCGATGTCGTGGCTGATGAGCAGGATCGCCGCGCCTTCGGCTTCGCGGGTGCGGGCGAGCAGGCGCAGCACCTGGCGCTGCACGGTGACGTCGAGCGCGGTCGTCGGCTCGTCGGCGATGACGAGCTTCGGCTGACCCATCAGGCCCATGCCGATCATCGCGCGCTGCCGCATGCCACCGGAGAACTCGTGCGGGTACTGGCGGCCCCGCCGGGCCGCGGCCGGGACGCGCACCGCGGCCAGCCGGTCGATCGCCCGGGCGAACGCCGCTCGCCGCGACAGGCCGTGGTGCTGTTCGGACACCTCGGCGAGCTGCCGCCCGACCCGGCGAGCCGGGTTGAACGACGTCATCGGGTCCTGGAACACCATGGCGAGCGACGTGCCGAGCTCGCGGTCCGAGGCCTTGTCCACGGGCTTGCCGTCGAACTCCAGCCGGTCCGCGGTGACCACGCCGGGCGCTTCGATCAGGCGGGACACCGCCAGCGCGGTCAGGCTCTTGCCGGAGCCCGACTCGCCGACGACGCCGACCGCTTCCCCCGCGCGGACGCTGAAGCTCACTCCGCGGACCGGCACCGTCCACCCGGCCGGGCCCGGGAACGCCACCTGGAGGTTCTCGACGACCAGCACGGCGTCGTCCGGGACCTCGCCGGCGGCCGCGGGCCGCGGGGCCGGCAGCGGGCCCGCCGCCCGCCGCGACGCGCGCGTCCGGACCCCGACCACGCCGGCCACCGTCTCCCCCACCAGGTTGAACGCGAGCCCGGCCAGCACCACGGCCCCGCAGGGCGCGAGCGCGGCCACCGGGTTGACGTAGATGCCGTCCAGTCCTTCGCGCAGCAGCCGGCCCCAGTCGAAGTCCGGTGCCTGCACGCCGATCCCGAGGAACGACAGGCCCGCGAAGGCCAGCAACGCCGAACCGGCCCCGATGGTCGCGTTCACGACGAGGGGTTCCCCGATGTTGGGCAGGACGTGCCGGGCCAGCAGCCGGCTCCGCCCGACGCCGGACACCCGGGCCGCGGCGACGAAGTCGCGTCCGCTCACCGACGCGGACAGCGTCTGCACGAGCCGGGCGAACGCCGGCGCCATCGCGAACGCGATCGCCAGCACCGCGCCCTGCGTGCCGACGCCGAAGATCACCGCGAAGAACAGCGCCAGCAGCAGGCCGGGGAACGCGACCGCGATGTCGACGGCCGCGATGACCAGCCGGCCCGCCCACCGCGGCAGGACCGAGGGCAGCGTGCCGAGCACGACCCCGGTGCCGACGCCGATCGCGGTCGCGAGGACCGCGAGCCCGATCGACAGCCGGGTCGCGACCAGGGTGCGGAGCAGGAGGTCGCGGCCGAGGGAGTCGGTGCCGAACGGGTGCGCGCCCGAAGGGCCCTGGCCGATGGCGTCGGTGTCGATCGCCGCGGCGCCGTCACCCCACACGAGCGGGGCGAGGACCGCCAGCAGGACCACGACGGCCAGCAGCACGGCCGAGCACGCGCCCACCGGGGTGCGCACGGCCGCCACCCACGCCGAGCCCCGTCGTCGCGCCATCTCAGGCCTCCCGGATCGCCGAGCGGGGGTCGAGCAGCCCGAGCAGGACGTCGACCAGCAGGTTGACCAGCAGCACGCCGACGCCGTAGACCAGCACGATCCCCTGCACCAGCGGGTAGTCCTTCGTCACGATCGACTGCACGATCGTCGAGCCGAGGCCGGGCCAGGCGAACACGTTCTCCACCAGGACCGTGCCCGCGACCATCCCGGTCAGCATCAGCCCGCCCAGGGTGAGCGTCGCGGTGAGCGCGTTCGGCAGCGCGTGCCGGACGTAGACCAGCCGCGCGGGCAGCCGCTTCGCCCGCGCGGTGCGGACGAAGTCGGCGCCCAGCACGGAAAGCAGCTCGACCCGGATGATCCGGGCCAGCACCGCCGCCGGCCCGATCGCCAAGGCCGCGACCGGCAGCACGTACGCGCTCACGTCGTCGGCGCCCGCCACCGGGAACCAGCCGAGGCCGACGGCGAGCAGCGCCACCAGCCCGACTCCGACCAGGAACTCGGGGATGGCGGCGACGAGCACGCTCACCGACGTGAAGCCCAGCTCCGCGCCCCGGCGGCGGCCGCCGCGCGTGAGCACCGCGAAGCAGACGCCGAGCGGGACCGCGACGAGCACCACGACGGCGAAGGCCGGCACGGCCAGCTGCAGCGTGGCGGGCAGCCGGTCGCCGATCACCTGCGCGACCGGCTGCCCGCTCACCATCGATGTCCCGAAGTCGCCGGTGACCAGACCGCGCAGGTAGTGCCCGTACTGCACCCACAGCGGATCGTCCAGGCCGAGCGCCTGGCGCCGGGCGGCGACGAGGTCGGCGGGCGCGGTCATGCCGAGCGCCGCCCGGACCGGGTCGCCGGGGACCAGGTGGATCATCAGGAACGCCGCGGTGAGCAGCGCCCACAGCGAGACGGCGAACCGGGCCAGCCGCCGCGCGGCGAACGCCGGCCACGGGCCGCCGCGCAGGCGGGCGGGCGCCGCCGCGGTGGTCACTTCGCGAGCATCCGGATCGAGGACGGCATCAGGCTGCCCTGGCTGAACGTGAACTTCGCGCCGCTGCCGTAGGTCGGCACGACGGAGTCGAAGTAGGGCACCGCGTCCACCCGCTTGACCAGCGCGGTCTCCGCCGCGTTCCAGTCCGGGCAGCTCGCCTCGCCGGGCTTCGACGCCGCCTGCTGCACCGCCTGGTCGTAGGCGGGGTTGGCGATGTGGGCGAAGTTCGTGCCGTCCGGGGCGGCCGGGCCGGAGACGAACGGCACCAGCTGGCTGGGCAGCGCGAAGCCGACCGGGCCGAGGGACACTTCCCACTCGCCGGTGCCGAAGAGCGCCTGGTTGAGGCCCGGGCTGTCGACGCCCTTCAGCGTGACCTCGGCGCCGAGCGACTTCCACATCTGCTGCAGCAGTTCGGCGGTGGGCGCCATCGTCGGGCCGAGCTGCGTGCCGTAGAGGACGGTGAGCGTGAGCCGCTTGCCGTCCTTGGCGCGGACGCCGTCCGCCCCTTTCTTCCAGCCCGCGGCGTCCAGTGCCGAGGCCGCGGTCGCGGGATCGTGGGCGGGCAGGTTGCCGGTGACGGTGTCCCCGGTGCAGACCTTCGGCTCGGCGGTGATCATGCCCTGCGACGGCTTGCCCGCGCCGGCGGTCAGCACCTTGCCCAGCTGGGACAGGTCGAGGCCCTGGGTGAGCGCGCGGCGGACGGCCTCGTCCTGGCCGGGCCGGCCGGTGGCCTGGTTGTAGAAGATCTCGCCGAGCGGGGCGAGGTAGTCGGCGTGGAACAGCTTGCGCCCCTCCAGGCGCTGCCGGTCGGGCCCGTTGATCGCCGCCGCGTTCAGCTCGCCCGACAGCAGCAGGTTGGTGGCGGTGGTGGTGTTCGGGATGACCCGGACGACGACCTTGTCCGGCAGGCCGGTCTCGGCCTTCCAGTCGCCGGGACCCCACGTGTAGTCCTTGCGGCGGGTCAGCGTGTAGTGGTCGTTCGGGACGACCTCGCTGATCGCGAACATGCCGGTGCCGCTCTCGCCCTTGGCCAGCAGCTTGCGGTCGGCCAGTCCCTTGGCGCAGGCGATCGGCACGCCACCGATGTTGCGGAGCAGGAACGCATCCGGCTTCCCGCTGGTGACGGTGATGGTCCGGGTCGCCTCGTCGGCCGTCGCCTTCGTGCCGGGAGCGATGTAGAGACCGGCGATCGGCGACTTGTTGGCCGGGTCGCCGATGAAGTTCACGTTGGCGGCGACGTCGGCGGCGGTCAGCGGGGCGCCGTCGGAACAGGTGACGCCGGGGCGCAGGGTGAAGCTCGCCGTCGTCGTCGTGCTGGCGTCCCACTTCTCCGCCAGCCCGGCGACCGGCTTGCCGTCGGCGGACTGCCCGAGCAGCGAGTCGTAGAGGAACAGGTCGAGCTGGATCGCCACCGAGAACACCGTCATGTGCGGGTCGATGGTGCCCGGGTCCGAGCCGATGCCGAGGCTGAACGTCTTGCCGTCCACCGGGGTGCCGTCGCCGGAGCCCGGGCCGCTGCCCGAGCCCCCGCAGGCGGTCGCGGCCAGGGCGAGCACCCCGAGCACGACCCCCGCCGTCCGAGTCCTGGTCATGGTGTTTCCTTCCGCAGGTGGTCCACGGCGAGGCGGGCGGCCTCGCCGATCGCGGCGTCGACGGCGGGTTGCCGCTCGGCGAGGGAGTCCGCGCGGGTGAAGACGGCGACGGCGAACCGGCGGCCGTCCGGGTAGGACACGACGCCCGCTTCGTTGCGCACCGCGGGCAGGGTGCCGGTCTTGGCCGCGACGGCGACGTCGGAGGGAAAGCCGGAAGAGATCCGGTGCGGCCAGATCTGCCACGCCATCATCGACCGCACCCGTTCGCACGCGGCCGGCTCCGCGGCGCGGTCGGTCCAGATCGCGTCGAGCAGCGTGGTGATCTCCCGGGGCGTGGACGCCGACGTGCGCTCCGGGTCGAGCACCGTGAGCTTCCGGGTCTGCTCGGGCGTCGCGCCGGCGAACACGGCGTCGAGGTCGGCGTCTTCGGCCGCGCCGAGGTCCGCCAGCACGGAAGCGAAGAGGTCCTCGCAGCAGCCGATCAGCCGGGTGTGGCGCAGGTCGAGGTCGGCGAGCACGCGGTCGACGGCTTCCTGGCCGACGCGGTGGAAGACGACGTCGGTGGCGGCGTTGTCGCTCATCGTCAGCATGAACAGCGCGAGGTCGCGCCAGCTCAGCTCGACGTCGTCGGCGCACCCCGCCGTGCCGATCCCGCCGATGCGGTACCGCTTTCCGACGCGGGTCCGGGCGGTCTCGTCGAGCCGGCCCGCGACGACCTCACGGGCGTAGGCGACGGCGACCGGGATCTTGAACACCGACGCGAGCACCACCGGGTCGTCCGCGCCGACGGCCACCTCCGGCCCGCCGCCGACCTCGCGCGCGTGCAGGAAACCGCGTGCGCCGGCCCCGGCGAAGACGTCGGCGATCGCCGTCTCGACGGGACTCACGCGCTGACCCGCCGGTCGGCCCGGCCGGTGTGCAGGTAGAGCGCCCGGCCGGTGCCGTCGTCCCCGACGAAGGCGTGCGGCCGGTACATCCCCTGCATCGGCTCGGCCAGGATCAGCGTGTCGCCGTTCATCGCGACCAGCTCGGTCTTCTCCGGCTTGGCCAGCTCCGCGAAGATCCCCTTCGGGACGCGCTCGACCCAGACGCGGCCGTCGCCGTCCTGGCTGACCGTGATGTCCGCGACGGACGACGCGTACTCCCCGACGTACCGCGTGGCGTCGATGCGCGGTGGGTCCGGAGCCGGCACCGGCAGCACGGCGAGCTCGATGCCGGTCAGCTCCTTCAGGAGGTGGCCGACGACCTCGGTGTACACCGCGACAGGGTGGCCGCCGTTGGTCAGCAGCGCGACGGCGACGTCGTGTCCGGGCGCGAGGCGCAGGAACGACGACTGGCCGATCGTGCCGCCGTCGTGGCCGACGACCCCGCCGTCGTCGAAACCGAAGAGCGACCAGCCGAGGCCCCACGCCCGGCCCATCAGGCCGAGGTCGGGCAGCTCCACCACGCGCTCCCGCATGGCGCGGGCGCTGTCCGCGCTCAGCACGCGGGTGCCGTCCGGGTCTTCGCCGTCCCGCAGGTGCATGCCGGCGAACGTCACGAGGTCACGGGCGCGCATGGCGAGCATCGCTCCGGCCGGGGCGTTGGACGGCGCCAGTGCCCAGATGCCGGCGGGTTCCGGTTCGGCGCCGGGTTCCCGTGCCACGTGACCCAGCGCGGCCCGGAAGCGGATCGCCTCGTACGGGCTCGCGGCGGCGTGCGTCAGTCCCAGCGGGACGAACAGGTACTCGGCCAGGCAGTCGTTGTAGGGCTTGCCGCGCAGCACTTCCACGACGCGGCCGAGCACGCAGAACGCGGCGTTGTTGTAGGAGAACATCTCGCCGGGGGCGAAGAGCTGGGGCACGTCGCCGAGGGTGGCGACGTACTTTTCGACGCAGTCGGCGCCGCGGCCGGTGTCGGTGAAGATGTCGCCCTCGAAGCCCGCGGTGTGGCACGTCAGCTGCCGGACGGTGATCCGCGCGGCGGCGCCGGAGTCGGCGAGCCGGAAGTCCGGCAGGTACTTCCGCACCGGCTGGTCGAGGTCGAGCAGGCCTTCGTCGACGAGCTGCAGTGCCAGTGTCGTCGTCCAGATCTTGGTGATGGACCCGATCTGGAACAGCGAGTCCGTGTCGGCTTCGACGCCGGTGCCCTTGTTGAGCACCCCGGCCGCGTGGTCGATGATCTCGCCGCCGGCGTACACGGCCACGGCCGCGCCGGGCACCCGGTGCTCGGCCAGCAGCGCGGGGAGTCGGCTTTCCAGCCAGGCGGAGAGTTCGGTGAGCTTCGACATGGTTGCCTCTCGTCCGACGATGGGGAACCGGCGATGCGGGGATGCTAGGACGGCGACCGGGGCGGCCGATTCGTCGAAACCGACGAGAACCGGCGAAACTTTCATCGCGGCGGACGAATCACCGCGGCCGCAGCCGCCGGGGCAAGGCGGACCGGGCCGCCGCGTACCCCACGGCGACCCGGATCCGGACCTTCGACGTGGTGACCGCCGCCCGGACCGCGTACTGCCGGGCCCGCGCGATCATCGTGTCCACTGTGGTCATGACGCGAGCCACGACTTCGCGGTGGTGACCTCGGCGAGCCGCGCCGGGATCGGGGTGACGCCGAGGCCGGGCCCGGACGGCACCGGCAGCCGGCCGCCTTCCAGCACGAACGGTTCGGTGATGTCGTCGGTGTAGAACCGGTCCGACGCCGAGGTGTCGCCGGGCAGGGTGAACCCGGGCAGCGACGCGAGCGCGACGTTGGCCGCCCGGCCCAGTCCGGTCTCGATCATCCCGCCGCACCACACCGGGACCCCGTGCGCGGCGCAGACGTCGTGCACCCGCCGCGCCTCCAGGTAGCCGCCGACGCGGCTCGGCTTGATGTTGACGATCCGGCACGCGCCGAGCTTGATCGCGTCGGCGGCCGAGCGGGCGGAGACGACCGACTCGTCCAGGCAGATCGGCGTCCGGATGTGCTTGGCCAGCTCGGCGTGGCCGAGCACGTCCTCCTCTTCGAGGGGCTGCTCGATCAGCAGCAGCTCGAAGGGGTCGAGCCGCTGCAGCTGCGGCACGTCCGAGAGCGTGTACGCCGTGTTCGCGTCGACCTGCAGCAGGATGTCGTCGCCGAAGCGCTCCCGGACCGCGCGCACCGGCTCGACGTCCCAGCCGGGTTCGATCTTCAGCTTGATCCGCAGGTACCCCGTGTCGAGGTAGCCGCCGACGACGTCGAGCAGCTTCGGGATCGTGTCCATGATGCCGACCGACACCCCGCACGGCACGGAGTCCCGGGTGGATCCCAGCGCCGTGCCGAAGGACACGCCGTGGGCGCGCAGTTCGGCGTCCAGCACCGCCATCTCCAGTGCGGCCTTGGCCATCCGGTGGCCCTTGAACTTCGCCAGCAGCGGCGCGACCTTGTTCGCGGTGAGGTCGCCGGCCGCGAGGAGCGTGGGCACGAGGAACGTCCGCAGCACGTGCTCGACGCCGTCGACGTACTCGGACGAGTAGAGCGGGTCGACCATCGCGCCGCACTCGCCCCAGCCCTCGCCTTCGGACGTCACCGCGCGCAGGAGCAGCAGTTCGCGTTCGGCCTGCGTGCCGAACGACGTCCGGAACGGCGCGACCAGCGGCATCCGGACACGCAGGAGTTCCACCCCGGTGAGTTTCACGACGACTGCTCCTTCGCGACCACGTACCAGCCGGCACGATCGAATCCGACGACCGAGGCGCCGCCGGCCAGCAGGCCGCCGAGCACCTCCCGCAACGCGACCCGCCACGCCCGGCCCCGCCCGGGGTCGGCGCGCCGGAGCGCCTCGATGTCCGGCGGCACGGCCACGAGCACGACCGGCGCGTCGGCGGGCCCGGTGACCGGGTCACCGCCGGGGCCGGCGGCCAGCGCGACGGCGGCGCCCCGGGCTTTCAGCGTGGCCGCGTCGAGCCGGGCCGGCTCGCCCTCGGCGGCCGCCCGCACGGCCGGGCTCGCCAGGTCCCAGACGGCCATGAGCCGGTCGGTGTCGCCCCCGCTGTTGATGCCGTCCTCCATCGGGCCGTAGAAGTCGGGCAGGTACTGCTCCGCGCGGGCGGCGAGCTTGGTCAGGTTGAAGTGGGCGTTGCGCCGCACCAGCGGGTCGAACGTCCACGAGATCACCGGGACGTCCTGGCGCAGGGCCCACGCGCGCTGGTGCAGCTTGAGCGCGAAGCCGATGCCGCGGCCGTACCCGGCGGTCGCGACCCCGGCGATGTGGCTGTGCAGTCCCCCCTTCGCGGGCCCGCCGAAGAACCCGAAGCACGCGCCGAGGAGGTCGGGCCCGTCGAACGCGCCCGCGACGTAGTTACCCGCCGAAACCATGGCGCGCAGCAGTTCGGGCGTCACGAGCTGGTTGCCGGGGGCCGGGCGCCAGATCGACTCGAAGAGCCGGGTCACGGCGGTCAGGTCGGCGACCTCGGCCAGGGCCCGGACCTGGACCCCCGAGGCCGTGGCGGCGGCGACCGCGCTGGCGGCCGCCTCGTCCCGCAGCGGCGGGGCTGTGTTCGTCACGACTTCTGTCACGCCTCCGATCCTGTCCGGAGGCCGCCGGCGGGTCACCGTTGTCCCGCACCGGATTCGCCCCGCGCGTTCGTCGGGGCGGACGAACTCCGTTGCGTCAGCACGGTTTCGGTGAGTGCCTTGAGGAGCGCGGTGCGGCGGGTCAGCTCGGCGACGACGACGTGCTCGTCGTCGGCGTGGGCGCCGCCGCCGACCGCGCCGAGGCCGTCGAGCGTCGGAATGCCCAGCCCGGCGGTGATGTTGCCGTCGGACGCGCCGCCGACCGCCGCTTCGGTGAGCGTCCCGCCCGCGAGTTCGTTCGCGAGCACGAACAGCTCCGACGAGGCTCGCGCGTCCAGCGGCGCGCGGTTGACGCCGCCGGCGATGTGGATCCGGGCCTTTTCGTGCACCGGGGTGAGGCTTCTGATGGCCCGGTCGACCCGGTCCTGTTCGGCCGCGTCCCACGCGCGGACGTCGACGGCGACGCTCGCCTTGGCGGGCACGGTGTTCGTCGTGGTCCCGGCCGTGAGCGCGGTCGGGACCACGGTGGTGCCGCTCGCCGGGTCGGCGAGCGCGGCGATCGCGAGGATCTGGTGGGCGACCTCGATCCCCGCGTTGACG
Organism: Amycolatopsis sp. NPDC051106; assembly: GCF_040682775.1. NCBI lineage: Bacteria > Bacillati > Actinomycetota > Actinomycetes > Pseudonocardiales > Pseudonocardiaceae > Amycolatopsis > Amycolatopsis sp. NPDC051106. Next base: position 106,096 of record NZ_JBFBBQ010000018.1, read on the forward strand.
CCCTTCTCCGGTTCGAGCCCGGCGTGTGCGGCGCGGCCTTCGACCTCGACGTGGTACAGGGAAACGCCTTTGCGGCGCGTCTTCAGCGCGCCACCGTCGGCCGAGGCTTCGAGCACGAAAACCGCGTGGCAGCTCTTGGCTTCCTCCTCGATCAGGGTGCGGGACAGCGGCGAGCCGATCTCCTCGTCGCCGGTGACGAGGATCGAGAGGCCGTCCCGGTCGGGCAGCGCGGCGGCGGCGTGCAGGGCCATCACGACCCCGGCCTTCATGTCGAAGCAGCCGGGTCCGCGCAGGATCCCGTCGCGGACTTCGAAGGGGTGCGTGCGCAGGGATCCCAGCGGCCACACGGTGTCGTGGTGGCCGAGCAGCAGGACCCGCGGCGGGCCGTCGCCGAACCGCCAGCGCAGGTGGGTGCAGCCGTCGGTGATGATGCGTTCGGGCTCGACGCCGAGGAGGCGGCGGCCGACCCCCGCGACGACCTCGGCGCTGCGCGCGACGGCTTCGTGGTCGGCCGAGGGCGACTCGCAGCGGACGAGCGTCTCGATGTCGTCGATCACCGCGGCTCACCCCGCAATGGCTTGCCCGGCAGCGCGTCGGTGTTCAGGTTTCCTTCGCTGATCACGGGAATCCCGGCGACGTAGAGGTGCCGGACGCCGACGGACGGCCGGGTCGGGTCGGGGTAGGTCGCGGTGTCGGTGATCCGGGTCGGGTCGAGGACGACGAGGTCGGCGTCCGCGCCCACCCCGAGGTGTCCCTTGCCGCGAGCGCCGGGCGCGACGTCGTCGAGGAGCCGCGAAGGCAGGTAGGAGCAGCGGCGGAACGCCTCGAGCCAGCTCCACGCCCCGGCTTCGCGGACCATCAGGCGCAGCGTCTTGGCGAAGGTGCCCGCGGTCCGCGGGTGCGTCGTACCGCCCGGGGGCAACGGCCACTCGGTGCTCTCGGTGCGGCCGTCCGGCCAGTAGACCGGCATGGCGTCGCTGGCCACGACGGCGTCGGGGAAGGCGAGCGCCTGGTGCAGCAGGCCGCGGTCGCGGGGGCCCCGTTCGTCGAGGAACTCGAGGAGGCAGGGCGCGCCCGGGTCTTGCTGCCGCAGCTGCCGGAGGCGGCCTTCGTCGCGGACCCGCTCCCCGGTTTCGAGGATGACGACGCTCGACGGCTTCAACCCCTTGAGGCGCAGGCGTTCCGGCTCGATGAAGGCGGCGCCGACCGCCGTGCTGCCCGCACCGTACGGATAGGCCTCGACGGTGACCCGCGAGCCTTCGCGCCGGGCGGTGTCCAGGGTGGCGAGGACGCGGTCGATGTGGTGGCCGGAGGTGCTGTTGACGTGGCAGTGGTGCATCGCGGCACCGGTCTCGCCCGCAGCGACGGCGACCTCGACGGAGCCGTCGACCGGGATCGCCGGATCGACCTCGACCAGTTCGCGCACGTGGGTGTAGGTGGGCACGCCGGCCTTCGCGGCGAGGTGCGCGACGGCCATGAACTCGCCGGGATCGGTGGCGGGCGCGTACCCCATGAGGACGCCGATGCCGAGGGCGCCCTTCGCGAGTTCGGCTTCGAGCAGGGAAAGCCACGCGGCGAGTTCCGTCTTCGAGGAACTCCGTTGCCACTGCGGGTTCCCGAGGATCGCGAGCCCGCTGTCGATGCTCGCGTCGGGGGCGATGTTCGCGAGCACCTGCGCCCGGGCGGCGCCCCAGGACGCCGAAAAGCCGTAGTGCAGCGGACGTCCGGCTTTCGCGGCTTCGGCGTAGGCCCGCTCGATCGGCATGAGCCCGGCTTCGAGGTCGAGGGCGGTGGTGACGCCGTCCATGGCCTGCAGCCGCTGCCCGGCGACGGAGTGCACGTGGCTGTGCAGGTCGACGAACCCGGGCCCGACGACGAGCCCGGTGACGTCGACTTTCCGCGCATCCGGGGCGTCGAGGTCCGGGCCGACGGCTTCGACCGCGCCGTCGTTCAGCAGGACGTCGGCGACGCCGTCGAACCCGCTCCCGGGGTCCACGACCCGGCCGCCCCGCAGAAGTGTGTGCACCCGTCCGCCTCCTCGTCGTCGCCGATCGGGCTGACGTTAGGAGGATTTCCGGCGAGGCCGTTCGTCCGCGGCGACGAATCGGGGCGACGGGGTTCAGCCGCGCGGACGAACTCGCCCGGCAGGCGCGCCGGCCGCCCTCGGGACGCAGTGAATGACTCATTCCTGGCGCCGGACGCCGTGAATGAGTCATTCACGGCGTCCGGCAAGACGGGATTCGGGTGGGGCGGGCCAGTCAGGCCGGGGTGACCGGGGCCAGGAGCAGGCCGGTGATCGCGTCGATCAGGCCCGTCCCCGCGTCGTCCCAGGTCGCCCTCGGCGTGGGGGTGCCCTCCGCCAGGGCCCGCTCGCGCTCCGCCGTCATGTGGATCATCAGCTGCCGGGCCATGTCGCCCCGCTCCGCGCGGACGTCCGCCGGCAGGCCGTCCAGGCAGCGGTTCAGCCCCTCGACCGCGCGGGCGAGCGCCGGGGACGCGAGCGACTCCTCCGCGATGATCTTGCGCAGCGCGGGGTCGGTCATCACCTGGGCGCTGAACCGGGCGAACCACGTCGGCGCGCCGAGTTCCCGCAGGTACGTCGTGCTCGGGCGGACCAGGCAGGCCACCCAGTCGCGCAGCCCGGCGTCCTCGCCGGTGGCCTCCACGAGCTCCGCGCGCAGCCGTTCCATCGGCCCGGTGTGCTTGCGCACGATCGCGCGGACCAGGTCGACTTTGGTGCCGAAGTGGTAGTTGACGGCGGCGTTGTTGCCCTGCCCGGCGGCCTCGCTGATGTGCCGGTTGGACACCACCTGCACCCCGTGCTCGGCGAACAACCGCTCCGCCGTCACGAGGATGCTCTCCCGCGTCGCACTCGCGCGGGCCGCCTTCACGTTCATTCCGAAACCACCTGGTCAGCCTGATCATCCACCGGGCCCCCACCTTACGGAGCCCACCGCGCCGGCGAGAAACCGGCGGAACGTGGCACTACAGCCACTGGCGGCGCGGGCGGCGCCTTCCTAGCGTCGTCGATCATGATCGCAGTGCTCGCGCCGATCCTGATCGGCCTCCTCTACGTCGTGCTCAGCTCCCTGATCGCCGAGCCCCACCGGCGGAAGTTCAACGCCGTCATGGTGGGTGGTGCCGGCGCGGCCTACCTTTCCGGCGGCGCGCTCGGGCCGTGGGAGCTGGTGTTCTGCGCCGTGCTGACGTACGTCGCGTTCCGCGGGCTCGACTCGTGGACGTTCATCGGCATCGGCTGGCTGCTGCACACCGGCTGGGACGTCGTCCACCACCTGAAGGGCCAGCCGATCCTGCCGTTCGCGCACGACTCTTCGTTCGGCTGCGCGTTCTGCGACCCGGTGATCGCGATCTGGTGCTTCACCGGCGGCCGGTCGGTCACCGCCTGGTTCCGGCGGGTTGGCGCGCCGGGAGCGCGGGTACCCGGCGGGGCATGAGCACCGACGTCGAACGCGCCGCGCACGCCTTCTGCCCGCGGTGCCACCCCGATCCGCAGCCGGGTGAAGTGCTCGTCGCGCTGTGCGGCGCCCGCCACTCCTACTACGGCCGCCGCGACCGGCCGGTGAACACGTGCCCGGCCTGCGTGCGGCTGGCCTCGGCGAACGTCTACGCCTGCGGCCACCCCGGCGCCTGAAGGGCGGTTGTGTGAGCGCGAACAACGGGCTAACGTGAGAATTCTTCACAATGGTGCCGTCCTGGAAGGAACGCCGCCTTGCGCCGAGTGTTCACCGCCTTCGCGACGGCTGCGCTGGCCGCGTCCGGGCTCACCCTCACCGCTCCCGCCGCCCATGCCGCCAGTGGCACCTTCAGCGTGCTGTCCTACAACGTCGCCGGGCTGCCCGAGGCCATTTCCAGCGCCCCCACCCCGCGCGCGCCGAGCACGACCGCCATCGGGCAGCGCCTCGGCCCGTACGACCTGGTGCACGTCCAGGAGGACTTCAACTACCACGCCAACCTGTACGCGGCCGACGCCCACCCGTACCGGACGCCGACCAGCGGCGGCGCCGGGATCGGGAGCGGCCTGAACAGCCTGTCCACCCTGCCGGTCGACGAGCTGGAGCGCGTCCGCTGGACCTCGTGCCAGTTCGACTCGGGCGACTGCCTGACGCCGAAGGGCTTCACCTTCACCCGGCTCCGGCTCGCCGAAGGCGTCTACGTCGACGCCTACAACCTCCACACGAACGCGGGCACCAACGCCGGCGACCAGGCGTCGCGCGCCGCGAACCTCGAGCAGCTCACAGCGTTCATCACCACGCACTCGGCGGGCAACGCCGTGCTCGTCATGGGCGACACCAACACCCGCTACACCCGGGCGGCCGACACGATCCGGGCGTTCGCCGCCGCCAACGGCCTCACCGACGCGTGGGTCCGGCTCGAACGCGGCGGTGTCCCGCCCGCCGCGGGCAGCGATCCCCTGGTGTGCGACGAAAGCGCGGTCACCAACGCGTGCGAAGTCGTCGACAAGGTGCTCTACCGCGGGAGCAAGCAGATCACCCTCGACGCGACGTACTACAACAACGACCACCGCGCGTTCCTCGACGCGTCCGGCGCGATGCTGTCGGACCACGATCCGGTGACCGTGCGGTTCAGCTGGGCGGACAACCCGGCGTTCCGGCTGAGCGACCGGTTCGGCGGCCCGCACGGCATGCCGTTCACCGACCTGGACCGGATCACGCCGGCCGCGCGGGTGTCGGCGTTCACCCTGAGCGCGGGCAGCCGCGTCGACCGGATCGGCTCGACGTCGGCGGACGGCACGACGGTCAGCCACGGCGGAACCGGTGGCACCGCACGGACCTACCAGCTGGCCGACGGCGAGTACGCGGTCTCCGCCGAGCTGTGCCGAGGCAGCTACGGCGGCCACACACGGATCTTCTCCGCCCGCATCACGACCAACCGCGGCGGCACGCTCGCCGGCGGAACGACGACCGCGGACTGCACGACCGCGACGGCACCGGACGGCTGGCAGATCGCGGGGTTCCACGGCCGCGCGGGTGACGAAGTGGACCAGCTGGGCTTCGTCTACACGCGGCGCTGACCGGTCCACAATGGACGGACCAGCACCGGCAGCGCGGCCACCAGGGCGAGCCCGCGCACGACGGCCGCGACCAAGTACGGCGCCCGCAGCCCCAGCCCGTGCGCCAGGAGGCCGCCGGTCAGGGTCCCGAGCGGGATCAGGCCCCAGCCGAGCAGCCGGTACGCGCTGGAGACCCGGCCGAGGAGCGCGGGCGGCACGAACCGCTGCCGCAGACCGACGGTGACGATGTTCCACAACGTCGTCGCGAAGCCGTTGACGGCGAGGAACGTGCCGAGCACCACGGCGTCGCGGCTCAGGCCGATGCCCGCGAACGCGCCGACGTTCACCGCCAGCGCCGTCAGCACCGCCGCCCGCGGCCCGATCCGGGCCACCACCCGCGCGTTGACCAGCCCGCCGAACACGCTGCCCAGCGCGGCCCCGGCGAGCAGCAGGCCGTAGCCGCGCGCGCCGAGGTGCACGACCTGGGTGGCGAGCAGGACCAGGGTCGCGTAGGCGAGCTGGCCGCAGAAGGCGTTGACGCCCACCAGGATCGCGAGCGTGCGCAGCAGCCGGTGCCGCAGGAGCCACGCCAGGCCGTCCCGGATCGCCGAGCGCGTCCGGGCACCACCGGCCCGCCGGGGCAGCGTCGCCACCAGGACGGCCGACACCGCGAACGAGACGGCGTCGAGGCCGAACGGGAGCGCCGCCGCGACGCCGAACAGCAGGCTGCCCAGCGGTGGGCCGGCGAACTGACCGGTGACCGTGGTGATCGCCTGCTGGCGGCCGTTGGCGCGGGACAGCAGCGGCGCCGCGACCAGCTCCGGCACGATCGCCTGGGCCGCGGTCCCGAAGACGACGTCGCCCGCGCCGATCCCGAACGCCGTGACGACGAGGGCCGGGATGCCGATCGCCCCGCAGGCGGCCAGGACGGCGGTCACGGCGACCAGCACGGCCTGCGCCGCCTGCGCGCGCCACATCAGGCCGGCCCGGTCGTGGCGGTCGGCCAGCGCGCCGGCGGGCAGCGACAGCAGCAGCCACGGCAGGTAGGCCGCGGCCGAGACGAGCGAAACGAGCCGCGGGTCGTGGGTGACCGTGACGGTCAGCAGGGGCACCGCCGCGGTGAACGCGCCGGTGCCGAGGTTGTCGATGCCGGTCGCCCACAGGAGCCGCCGGAAGTCCGGTCCGATCATGACCCGATCCTTTGGCGCGCCGCGGCTTCGCGGACAGCATTTAGCTCCGGGCTACATACTCGGAGCCATGGCCCTGACGATCGAACTCGGCGTCGCGGAGCTCGCGGCGACCCGCTTCGCGATCTCCCCGCTGTCGGAGACGGTCGCGTGCCTGCAGCAGCTGGGCGGGCGCGAGCGGCAGGCGAGCGCCCTACCGTGGCTGCGCTGGGCGGAGGACGAGCTGGCCCGCGAGCCGCTGGACCTCCCGTGGACGTGGCCGCTCATCGTGAACGACCGGCCCAACTGGCCGGAGTTCCTGGTACCGGCACCGCGCGGCGCCGGTCCGTCCATCGAGGACGACCTGGCCGCGCTGCGGCGGACGACCGCGCGCCAGGTCCGGACCAGCCTCGGGCGGGTGTTCGGCGCCGACCTCCGCGGAACCGTCGCCGAGCTCTCCGCGCGGCCGGCGGCCGGGCTGAAGGCGATCGCCGGGGAACTGCTCCGGGCGCACGACCGGCTGCTCGCCCCGCACTGGCCCAGGATCCGGGCCGTCCTCGACGCCGACGTCGCCCATCGCGCGCGGACGCTGGCCGCGGGCGGCGCGGAACGGCTGTTCGCCGGCCTGCACCCGGATCTGCGCTGGCGCGCCGGAAAGCTGTTCCTCACCGGCGATCGCCCGGTGAACCGGGGTCCCGGCGGCCTCGTCCTCATCCCGGTCGTGCTCGGCGGCCCGCACGTCCTGATCAAGCGGAACACGTCCACGCAGACGACGGTCCGCTACCCGGCCCGCGGGCGCGGCGTCCTGTGGACGGCGGGCACCCGGCCCCCGGCGGGCGGCACGGTCCGGCTGCTCGGCCGCGCGCGAGCCGCGCTCCTCGAGGCGCTGCGCTCCCCCGCCACCACGACCGAGCTGGCCCGCGCCCTCGGCGTGACGCCCAGCGCGGTGTCGCAGCACCTGGCCGTCCTGCGGGAGAACGGGCTGGTCGAACGGGAACGCTCCGGGCGCCAGGTGCTCTACCTGATCACGGCGCTCGGAGCGTCCCTGCTCACCGGTTAGCCCAGCGAAGACAGCGGCACCGCGAACACCGAGCGGCCGCAGGTCTGGTTCTGCGCCTGGCAGTCGGCCGTCGACCACTCCGACTGCGACCAGACCAGGCCCGTCGACCAGTCGTACGTCAGCGCCTCCGGGTGGACCGCCCAGCACGCGGACGTCGAGCCGCAGGTCGCCGAGGTGCTCGCCGCGGTCGTCTGGGCCCAGAGCTGGCCGTTGATCGTGGCCGAGCTGTGGGCCACGTACCACTTGCCGTCGTGGGACAGGACGCCCTGCATGTTGCCGACGGAGCTGCGGAACGCCTCGGTCGCGGTCCCGGTCAGCAGGTAGTCGGTGCCCATCGGGAAGCGGTAGAGCCGGCCGTGCAGGCTCTGGTCGGAGAAGTACTCGGTCGTCACGATGCTGGCCGGGCTCGTGCTGCGGTCCAGCGAGAGCGACGAGAAGCACGGCACGCCCGTGTCGGACGCCATGCTGCACGTGCCGCCCGCGTAGGTGTAGTAGCCGATCTGCATCATCGCGTACTTGTACGTGTAGGCCGCGTACCCGCCGGACGTCTTGCCGATCGCGTTCGACGTCGTGTCGGTCAGCTGCAGGATGTGCTTGGTGCTGAACACCCGGATCGCGGTCGAGGTGTTCCCGACGGCGGTGACGTAGATCTTGTCGCCCAGCCAGGCCATGCCGCCCACGTGGGCCTTCGCCGCGGAGAAGCTGCTGCCGGTGCTGTTCGGCACGGCCAGGTACATCATCCGGTGGGCGGCCGCGGCCGGGTCGTTGTAGTTGACGGCCTGGATCCGCGCGTCGTTGTACCGGCCGAGCGCGTCGGTGCCGTGCCAGCCGGAGAGGATGATCTTGTCCGCGCCCCACAGGCCGTCGTCGTCGGCGTCCCCGGAGGTCGTGATGCCCTGGGGGACCCAGGTGGTGCTGCCGGCGCGTTCGGAGTCCCAGCACAATGACTTCGTGGCGGCCGGGGCCTTGGGCAGCGCGGCCTTCTCCGCGCTGGTGCAGCCGGTCATCGCGTAGCTGGGGTCGTTGACGACGGTGTTGAGGCTGACGTTCGGCAGCGCGTCGTCCAGCGCCGTCAACGCGGCGGCCGGCGTGGCGTGCCAGACCAGGTTCTGCTTGGTCGTGGTCGTCAGCGGATCGCTGTAGGCGGCACTGGCCGTCCCGGGCAGCGCCAGCGCGCCGGCCACCACGGCCAGCGCGAGGAGGAGCACTTTCGGAGTTCGCATGGCGCCATTGCGCCAGAAGCGGATCCAAAATCCGTACACCGGTTGTACGGCGCTTGTATCAGTCCACCAGCGAAAGCACCGTCCGCGCCTGCTCGACCATGGCCACGTCGAGGAAGGTCCCGTCGGGCAACGCGATCGCGCCGACGCCCGCGGCCGTCGCGCCGGCGACCCGGGAGATGACCTCGCGCGCCCGCGACACCTCCTCACGCGTCGGCAGGAACGCGGTCCGGATCGTCTCGAGCTGCACCGGGTGGATCGCGGTCCGGCCGCGGAAGCCGAGGGCGCGGCCCGCCCGGCACGACGCCGCGAGCCCGTCGAGATCGCGGACGTTCGCGTAGGCGGACATCGCGGGCGGCGCGAGCCGGGCCGCCCGGGCCGCCACGATCACGCGGCTGCGCGCCCAGGTCAGCCCGGCGTCGTCGGCGACGCCGAGGTCCGAGCGCAGGTCGGCCTCGCCGAGCCCGATCGACGCGATCCGCGGCGACGCCGTCGCGATGTCCAGGGCCCGTTCCACCCCGAGCGCCGACTCGATCAGCGGGTGCAGCGCCCGGCCCGGCAGCACGGCCTCGGCGGCCTCGATCTCCGCCGGCGCTTCGACCTTCGGCAGCCGCGCGCCCACCGGGAGCGGCAGCCGGGCGAGCGCGGCGAGGTCGGCGTCGTGCCACGGCGTGCTCGGGTGGTTGACGCGCACCTGCACCGGCCTGGCCACCGCGGCGAGCAGCTCCAGCACGTTCTCGCGGGCTTCGTCCTTGCGCGCCGGGGCGACTGCGTCCTCGAGGTCGACGAGCACGACGTCCGCCTCGGACGCCAGGGCCTTGCGCACCCGGTCCGGCCGGTCGGCCGGTGTGTAGAGGAACGTCAGCGGCGGGCTCACACCGCACCCCGCTCGCGCAGCTCGGCCACCCGCTCGGGCGGGAACCCGAGTTCCGCCAGCACGGCGTCGGTGTCGGCACCGTGCGACCGGCCGGTGAAGCCGATGACGCCGTCGTGGCCGGACAGCCGGAACAGCGGGCCCTGCATGAGCATCGGGCCGAGGTCGGCGTCCTCGATCTCGTGGATCGTGCCGAGCGCGCGGAACTGCGGGTCCTCGACGATGTCGGCGGCGTCGTAGATGGGCGCGACGGCGGCTTGCGCTTCTTCGAACGCGGCGACGACCTCGTCGCGCGTGCGCTGCCCGATCCACTTGCCGACGGCTTCGTCGAGCTCGTCGGCGTGGCGGGCCCGGTCGGCCCCGGTGGCGAACCACGGCTCGTCGGCCAGGTCCGGCCGCCCGACCATGCGGACCACGCGCTCGGCGATCGACTGCGCCGAAGTGGACACGGCGACCCACTGGCCGTCGGCCGTGCGATACGTGTTGCGCGGCGCGTTGTTCGTCGACCGGTTGCCGGTGCGCGGCTGGACGGTGCGCAGCTGGTCCCAGCGGGTGATCTGCGGGCCGAGCATGGCCAGCATCGGCTCGATGATGGCGGTGTCGACGACCTGCCCGCGCCCCGTGGTCCCGCGCGACGCGAGCGCGACCATGATCGCGTACGCCGTGGCCAGTGACGCGACGCCGTCGGCGAGCCCGAACGGCGGGAGCGTCGGCGGGCCGTCCGGTTCGCCGGTGGTCGCCGCGAACCCGCTCATCGCCTCGGCGAGCGTGCCGAAGCCCGGCCGGCTCCGGTAGGGGCCGAGCTGCCCGAAGCCGGTGACGCGGGCCAGCACGAGTCCGGGGTTCCGGCTCGCCAGCTCGTCGTACCCGAGGCGCCAGCGTTCGAGCGTGCCGGGGCGGAAGTTCTCGATGACGACGTCCGCCGTGGCGGCCAGGGCGAGGAACACCTCGCGGCCGCCTTCACTGCCGAGGTCGGCGGTGATCGTGCGCTTGTTGCGCCCCAGCGTCTTCCACCACAGGTTGACGCCGTCCTTCGCGGCGCCGTGGGTGCGCGAGGGATCGGGTTTGCGCGGGTGCTCGACCTTGATCACCTCGGCGCCCATGTCCCCGAGGTGCATCGCGGCCATCGGACCGGCGAAGAGCGTGGACGCGTCGACGACGCGCAACCCGGCGAGCGCGCCGGTGGACCGGTCGCGGGAGACGGTCACGCCGTCACCTCCCAGGCGCAGCGGAAGCCGACGGTCGCGCTGCGCGCGAGGCCCAGCCCGGGCAGCAGGAGCTTCACGGTGTAGTCCGGGGCTTTCACGCCGCCTTCGACGTACCATTCGGAGCCTTCGGCCGCGTAGTCGCTGCCGCCCTTCAGCATCACGAAGCGCGTCCGTCCGTCGGAGTGTTCGCTCTCGGTCCAGTTCCACACGGCCGGGGTGCCACGCTTGAGGCGCTCGCCGGCCAGCTGCCATTCGTCCTCGGTCGGCAGGCGGCCGCCGCGCCACGCGCAGTACGCGCGGGCGTCGTCCAGGTCGACGTAGGTGACCGGCTCGTCCGGGGATCCCGGGTGCGCGAGGAACCGGTGCTCGAGCTTCGGCTCGTAGCCCGTGGCGGCGAGGAACGCCGCGAACTGCGCGTTGGTCACCTCGGTGGCGCCGACCGCGACGGCCGTGGCCAGTTCGCCCTCGCGCTGCAGTGTGCGCGCGTCGTGCAGGCGGGGCGGCAGCGGCTTCCATTCGTCCACATAGGGCGCGCCCTGGTACATCCCGGTTTCGCGGGCGCGGTACCGCACGGTCAGCACGTACGGCCCGGCCGGGACGACTACGGCGTCTTCGTCGTGCTTGCCGCGAGTCCTTTGTGGACTCACTCGGGTCGCGAGCCGGTGGGGGAAGCGGGAGTCCGGATCGTGCGGCAGCTCCGGAAGATCCGGCAGCCACCCCTCCACCGCGGCGCCGATCCCCCGTGCCGGTACGCCGGCCAGGAGGTCGGTGCCGGGCAGCGGGCCGTGGTAGTCGTGGTCACCGCGGTTGACGAGAGCCCACAGTGTCCTGCCGTCGAGTTCCCAGCGGGACGCGTAGACACCGGCCGCCTCGGCCTCGGGTGGCAGCTCGGCCAGGGGTGTCCACTCGCCGTCGAGCAGCAGGTCTTCGGCCGCACGCTGGAGGGTGACCATCCGGCGGACGGTCGCGGCGTCGCGGGGCGACCAGCCGACCCACACGCCGAAGACGACCTCCCACACCATGACGCCGGCGCCGTTGAGCCACGCCGACTGCAGTTCCTCGCTGTGGTCGCGGTGCCAGCGGCGGACGTGGTGCTGCATGTGCCGTCGCTCGTACCAGTGGGCGCGCAGGACGCCGGGCACGGGCGAGTCGGCGAAGAACTGCGCCCACGACGCCGCGTGGTCCTCGATCCGTTCGACCGGCAGCTTGGACTCGCCTTCGAGGACGATGCCGGGCCGGGCCGCTTCGAGCCGGTCGACGAAGTCCGGCTCGGCCTTCTTGAGCGTGTCGAGGAAGACGCCGTCGGCTTGCAGGTCGGCGACCAGGGAGGCGAGTTCGGTGAGGTCGTCCTCGCCGCGGCGGGTGCCGGCGTCCCAGGGGTTGTAGTCGACGAAGACGTGCAGGCCGTGGTCGTGCAGGGTGTCGATCAGCTCGGTGAGCCCGGGGACGTCGCGGTAGAAGTCCCACTGGTTGCGGTCGTCGAGGCCGATCACCGGGTAGGCGTGCCACAGGACGACGGCGTCGAGGCCGCCGAAGCGTTCGTGGGCGTCGGCGAGGAAGCGCTCCGGGGTGAACCGGTGCTCGTCGAAGGAGTAGAGCAGCTCGTCCCAGAGCCACACCTGGGCGACCGTGTGGCAGGTCTGCGCCCAGGCCGCTCCCGGGCGCTCGTAGCCCTTGCCGGTGTAGGCGTGCCGGCTTCGCGCGTCCTCGCGCCATTCGCGCAGTTTCGCGCGCCACGCGGGGCGATCCCGGGGATGGGCGGGTGCGCCGAAGATCTTCGCGTCGTCGAGGTCGGACAGCGGGCCGCGCACCTCGGTGGGCCGGTCGATCGGCCGTGGGACGAGCGGGTCGAACTGGTAGGTCATGACGTCATTCCTGCGACCTCGTCTGGGGTGGGGACGGCGGCCTGGGCGCCGGGCCGGGTGACGGCGAGCGCGCCGGCCGCGGCCGCTCGTCTCGCGGCCGCGGGGAGGTCTTCGCCCTGGGCCAGCGCCGCCGCGAGCACGCCGCAGAAGGTGTCGCCGGCGCCGGTGGTGTCGACGACGTCGACCGGGAACCCGGGAATCCGCAGGGGTTCGTGGCCTCTGCGGAGGATTACACAGCCTTCGCCACCGAGGGTGACCACGACGGCGGGTACCCGCTCGAGCAGCTTCTCGGGTTCGCCCGCCAGGTCGGCGGCTTCGTGCTCGTTGACGACGAGCAGGTCGAGGACTTCCCACAGCGAATCCGGCAGCTCCCGCGAGGGCGCGGCGTTGAGGATCATCAGGGCGTTCGCGTTCCGTGCCGCGGCGGCGGCCGCCACGACGTCGAGGGGGATTTCCAGCTGGGCCAGCACGACGTCGGCGTCGGCGATCCGTTCGGCCTGGACGGCGCCGACTTTCACGTGCTCGTTCGCGCCGGGCGCGACGACGATGGCGTTCTCGCCGTCGGGGGCGACGGTGATGAAGGCGGTCCCGGTCGGCGCGTCGGCCCGGTCGACCAGGTCGGTCCGGACCCCGGCGCCCCCGAGGGAAACGAGGAGGAGGTCGGCGGCTTCGTCTTCACCGAGGGCGCCGACGAAGGTGGTGTCGGCGCCTCCGGCGAGCGCGGCGGCAACGGCCTGGTTCGCGCCCTTCCCACCGGGACTGCGGCGAAGCCGGCCCCCGAGAACGGTCTCCCCGGCTTTCGGCGGCCGGGGAACGTCCACGGCGAGGTCGACGTTCGCCGAGCCCACCACGACGACTCGCCCGGTCATGCCCGTCCCTCCGCCAGCGCCACTGTCCGGGCCGCGAGGTCCGCGATCCGCCGTTCCCCGCCCGGCAACGAGGTCGCGATGCGCCCGTCGAGGGGCTTGGCCCAATACTCGTCGACGCCGTGCAGAGCACCGACCACTCCCCCGACCGTCGCGGCCGCCGAGTCCGTGTCCCAGCCCGCCGTCACCGCGATCGACACGCTCGGGCCGAACTCTCCCCCGCCCTTCGCCAGCGCATACGCGATCACCGCCGCGTTGTTCAGCACGTGCACCCAGTGCAGGTGGCCGTAAGCCGCGTGCAGCCGGTCGAGTCCACTTCGGACGTCTCCTTCCGATGCCGCCGAACGGCCGAGGCGGACCGCCGAAGCCAGCTCGCTCGAAGGCGGGACCACCGCCGACGCGGCGTCCAGAACCTCGTCCACGGTGTCGCACACCATCGCCGCCGACGCGAGCGCCGCCGCCCACATCGCGCCGTACACGCCGTTGCGCGTGTGGCTGAGCCGGGCGTCCGTCCACGCCAGCCGCGCCGCCGAAACCACGTCGCCCGGCGACACCCAGCCGAACACGTCCGCGCGGATCAGCGCGCCGATCCACTCCCGGAACGGGTTCCGGTAGGTCGCGGTGTCCGGGCGGGCGTCGAGAAGGTTCCGGTACGCCGCGCGTTCCGCCGTGAACACCCGCCCGGCCGGCAGGTTGTCCAGCCACAGCTGCGCGACGTCCTCGGTGGTGAACTCCCGGCCGTGGATCTCCAGCAGGGACAACGCGAGCATCGGGTAGTTGAGGTCGTCGTCCTCGGGCATCCCGTCGATGTTCTCTTCCAGCGACGTCGGCGCCGAGCGGCGGTTCCACGGCCACCGCGCGGCCACGTCGGAAGGCAGCCCGACCGCCGTGAACCACCCGGTGAGCGGCCAGCGGCCGGTCGCCCGGAGGATCTCCTCGATGCCCTCCCGCGGGATCTTCTCCACGGGCTTGCCCAGCAGGCACCCGGCGGCCCGGCCGGTCCACGCGGCCGGCTCACGCCCACGGGATCCGCGAGGCAGCGAAGGCGGCTCAGGCAGGTCCAACGAGTCCCACGACGGCTCCGCGACCGGCGCGTCCAGCTCGTCCAGCAGCTCCCGTGCGAGCGATCGCAACGACGGCATCGCGGGACCCGCACCGCTCACGGCGGGCGTCGCGGAACCACCCGCCGTGACCCACCGCTCCCGCACCGCGGAGACGTCCTTGCCCTCCGCGAGAGACTGCACCAGCTCGTGCGGGAGCAGGTCCTCGGGCTGCGCCCAGGTCAGTCTCACACCGGCTCCCCGAGGAAGGCGGCGCGGGCCGCGGCCCGCTCGCGGTCGGCCTTGAGGATGTCCGCGGCCGCCGAGGCCAGCAGGTGCCCGGTCTCGCGCAGGTCCATCCGGCTCGCGTCGCCGATCTCGTCGACCCACTCGGCGGGCACGACGGCGGTCCCGCCGAGGCCGGCGCACACCGCGCCCGCCATCACGGCGATCGAGTCGGCGTCCCGGCCGTAGTTCACGGCGGCGAGCACCGCGCCGCGGAAGTCGCCCCGGTGCGCGAGGACGAACGCCAGCGCGGCGGGCAGTTCCTCGATGGACTTCGTCCGCGAAGGCCGCCTCGCGTCCATCGACATCTCCCGGTAGTGCGGTCCCACCGAGTCGAACGGCGCGACCGTCTCCCGGACGAGCGCGGCGAGCGCCCGCTCTTCGTCGTCGGTGGCCGGGGGGACGGTCCGGCCACCGAACTCCGTGACGACGGCCCGCAGCGCCGCCGCGGTCCCGTCGTGGGCCACGTCGAGGGCCGCCGCGACGACGTCGTCGAGCGACGCGCCCGGAGCGACGGCGGCCGCCACCATCGCGGCCAGCACGCCCGCCGCCTCGCGGCCGTAGCTCGACTGGTGCGCGCCGGTGAGGTCGATCGCCTCGGCGTACGCCGCCCGCGGGTCACCCGCGTTGACGACGCCGACCGGCGCGATGTACATCGCCGCGCCGCAGTTGACCACGTTGCCCACACCCGCTTCGCGCGGATCGACGTGTCCGTAGTGGAGTCTCGCGACGATCCACTTCTCGGCCAGGAAGACCCGCTGCAGCAGCAGCGCGGTCGACTCCAGCTCCGGCACCCAGCGCGGCTCTCCGATCATGAGCGGCACGAGGTCCTCGGCCATCGCGTACGCGTCGAGGTGCGCGCGGCGCTTCGCGTACACCTCGACGAGCGCCCGCGTCATGAGCGTGTCGTCGGTGATGTGCCCGTCGCCCTTGTGGTACGGCGCGATGGGGCGTGCCGTCCGCCAGTCCGGGTACCACGGCCCGACGACGCCGGTCACCCGGCCGCCGTGCCGTTCTTCGATCTGTTCGGGCGTCCACCCTTCGGTGGCACCGCCGAGGGCGTCCCCGACGGCCGCGCCGGTGATCACCGCGACGGCCCGGTCTTCCAGCCAGGTCAAGAATCCGCTCCTGTCATTTGCTGACGCTCTTCCAGCCGTCCTCGAGCTGCTTCGCGAGGCCGGCGGCGTCGATCTTCTGTCCGAGGAACTGCTGGTACGCCGGGGTCGCGACGGTGTCCTTCCACTGCGCGTACTTGCCGGCGAACAGGTACGGCGCCGAGGTGAGGTACTGGCCGGAGGCGAGGATCTCGTTCCAGCCGTTCTTCCCGCCGAGCTTGGCCGTGAGCGCCTGCCGCGCGGACGTCGTCGGCGGGATCAGCGCGTCGGCCTCGTTGATGGCGGCGAGGTTGTCGGTGCTGGTGAAGAAGTCGACGAACTCCGCGGCTTCCTTGACGTGGCCGGAGTCCTTGTTGACCGACAGCGTCTGCGGGTTGGCGGCCTGCGCCGGACCGGCCGAACCGGCCAGCGGCGGGAGGACGACCCAGTCGAAGCCCTTCGGCGCGTCCTTCGCGATGTTGGCCGCCTGGTAGGAACCCTGGACCGTCATCGCGACCTGGCCCGCGTAGAACGGTGCGAGCGCCTTGGTGCCCGACTGCGTCAGCGTGACCGGCAGGATCGAGTGGTCCTGGTGCGCCATGGCGTCCACGAGCTGCGGCAGCGCCTGCTCACCCTGGCCGACGGTCACGTTCGCCTTGTCCCCGGTGCCCTCGAAGTACTTGCCACCGAACCCGGGGGCCAGCGCGACGAACGCCGCCGTCGGGCTCGACAGGCCCCAGCCGAGGCCGAACTTGCCGTCCTTCGTGGTCGCCTTGGCGATGTCGCGCAGCTGGTCCCAGCTCATCGTGGCGCCGGCCGGGATCGTGACGCCCGCCTGCTGCAGCTGAGTCTTGTTCGCGAAGACCACATAGGACTGCAGCTCGGTGGGTGCGGCGATCACCTTGCCGTCGACCGTCACCGAGTCCAGGACGCCCTTCGGGATGTCCGCGCGCTTCTGCTCCGGCAGGTACTGCGTCAGGTCCGCGAGGTAGCCGTCGGTGGCGAAGGGCGCGATGCCGGCCGCCTCGTAGTGCACGATGTCCGGCGCCGTGCCCGCGTTGAACTGGGTGATCAGCTTGTCGTAGACGCCGTCCCAGCCCGCCTGGACGACCTTGACCTGCACGTCCGGGTGCGCCTTGTTCCAGTCCCCGACGATCTTCTGCGTCGCGGCGATGGCGGCGGGCTGGTCGGACAGGGACTGGAAGGTGAGGGTGACGGGGCCGTCCCCGCCGTCCCCGCCGCTGCCGCTTCCGCACGCGGTGAGCAGCAGGCCGGCGACCGACAGGAGGGTGGCGGCAAGCATGCGTCGTGTCTTCATCGACCGACCTTTCGAGCGATTTCTGTGTGGGGTTGGGAGGGTCATCCCTTCACCGCCCCGGCCATCAGGCCGCTGGTGAGCTTCCTCCGCAGGATGCTGAAGAAGACGATGCTGGGGATGGCGGCGAGCACGGCGCCGGCGGCGAGCGGGCCGAGGGCGACCTTGCCCTCCCCGCCGACGAACATGTTGAGCGTGATGGGCAGCGTGTAGTTCTCCGGCGACTGCAGCAGGACCAGCGCGAAGAAGAACTCGTTCCACGACGAGACGAAGCTGAACATCGCCGTCGCGGCGACGCCCGGGGCGAGCAGCGGGAAGACGATCGTGCGCAGCACGGTCAGCCGGCTCGCGCCGTCCACCGCCCCGGCCTCTTCCAGTTCCACCGGGATCGCGGCGACGTACCCCTGCAGCATCCAGAGCGCGAACGGCAGCATGTACGTCGTGTGCACGAGCGTCAGGCCGGCGAGGTTGTCGGCCAGGCCGAGCGTCCGCAGGATGAGGTACAGCGGCAGGATGATGAGCACGACCGGGAACACCTGGCTGACCAGGATCCAGCCGACGCCGGCCGCGCGCACCTTGCCCTTGAGCCGCGCGAGCACGTAGGACGCGGGCACGGCGATCACGACCGACAGCGCGGTCGAGGCGAGCGCGACGATCAGGCTGTTGGCGGCGGAGCGGACCAGGCCCTGCTTTTCCAGGGCTTCGGTGTAGTTGTCCCAGTGCCATTCGGTCGGCAGCAGGCTGACCGTCAGGGAATTGAGCTCACCGGACGACTTCACCGACGCGGAAATCAGCCACAGCAACGGGAAACCGAGGAACAGGATGTACAGCGCGAGGGCCACGTACTGGGCCGGGCGCACCAGGCTTCGCATCAGCGCCCCTTCACGGCGCGGTCGTCGCGGAACTGCGACCGCAGGTAGACGGCGAGGATCAGGACGACCACGACGACGAGCACGAGGCCCATCGCGGCGGCGTAGCCGATCTCGCGGTTCTTGAAGGCCTCCAGGTAGATGAACAGCACCGGGACCATCGTCTTGCCGCCCGGGCCGCCCGCGGTGAGGACGTAGACCAGCGAGAACGAGTTGAAGTTCCAGATGAAGTTCAGCGACGTGATCGACGTGACGATCGGGCGCAGGCTCGGCCAGGTCACCGCGGTGAACCGCCGCCACGCGCCCGCGCCGTCGACCGCGGCGGCTTCCTGCAGTTCGGCGGGGATCTGCTGCAGGCCGGCGAGCAGCGTCACCGTCGTCTGCGGCATGCCGACCCAGACGCCCACGACGATCACCGCGGGCAGCGCGACCGAGAAGTCGCCGAGCCAGTTGATGTCGCTGGGCAGGCCGACGCTGCCGAGGAAGGCGTTGAGCGGGCCGCCGTTGGCCGAGTAGATCATCTGCCACATGATCGCGACGACGACCGGCGGCATCGCCCACGGCACGAGCGCGAGCACCCGCGTCAGGCCCTGCAGCCGCAGGCCCGAGTTGAGCAGCAGCGCCAAGCCCATCGCGGCGGCCAGCTGGAGCACCGTGACGCCGACGGTCCAGATCATGCCGATCCGCAGCGAGTCCCAGAACAGGTCGTTGCCGACGAGCTTCGTGAAGTTGTCGACGCCGGCGAACCCGTAGTCCGGGTGGCGCACGAGCCGCGCGTCGGTGAAGGCCAGGAAGATCCCGACGACCAGCGGCGCGACGCTCAGCACGAGGATCGGGATCAGCGACGGCAGCACCAGCGCGATCGCCTCGCGGCGCCGGCTTTGCGCCAGGGCGGGCTTTTTCCTCTTCCCGCTCGGGGGCGCCGGGCGGGTCAGCGTGGCGGTCATTGCGCACCCCCGGTCGATTCGCGCACCCGCAGCTCCGGGCCGACGGCGACCTGCTGTGCCGCGTGGTCCGGGTCGTCGGCGAGCTGGAGCATGATCCGGGCCGCCGCGCGCCCGCGTTCGGTCGAGCCGAGGGAGACGCTGGTCAGGCTGGGCTGGAAGACCCGGCCGATCTCGGTGTCGTCCATGCCGGTGACGGCGACGTCCTCCGGCACCGAGAGCCCCAGTTCCCGCACGGCCCGGATGGCGCCGATGGCGAGCAGGTCGTTGGCGGCGACGAGCGCGTCGAGTGCGCCGCGGGCGAGCAGCCGGCGGGCGGCCGCCAGCCCGGCGGTGACGGTGAAGTCCCCGGCGACCTCCTGGTCGACGCGCTCCGCGGTGATTTCCCCGGCCACGGCGTCGAACCCCCGCTGGCGCGCGGCGCCGGGCGTGGTGTCGAGGGGGCCGTTGAGGAACCCGATCCGGCGGCGGCCGAGGGCGTGCAGGTGGCGGACGGCCGCGCCGATGCCGCCCGCGGAGTCGGTGGAGACCGAGCTGATGCCCCGGTCGTCCAGTGCCCGCCCGATCACCACGACCGGGACGGGGGCCTGCTGGATTTCGCGGATCAGCCGGTCGTCGGTGCGCAGCGGGCTGACGATCATGCCGTCGACGAACCCGCTGTTGAGGCTGCGCACGAGCTCGGTGGTCGACGTCGCGGTGTCCCCGGTGCTCATCACGACGACCCGGTAGCCGTGCGGCGCGAGGACTTCGTGGATGGCCCGCATCATCTCGACGTAGACCGGGTTCCCGATGTCGGCCACGGCGAAGGCGACCTGGAAGGTCTTCTTGAGCCGCAGCGACCGCCCGATGGCGTCGGCGCTGTACCCGAGCTCGGCGGCGGCGGCGCGGACACGCTCGACCATCGCCGGGCTGGCCCCGGAGCCGTGCAGCGCCCGCGAGGTCGAGGCCAGGGAAACCCCGGCGCGCTCGGCGACCTGGAGCAGCGTGGCCCGTGTTGACGTCATCGGCTACCTCGTTGTGCGTTCTTGGAAACGTTTCCAACTACGGAAGGCGAGCTTGGAAACGTTTCCAATCGGATTAATCCCGATACTGACACCCGGGTAGCGGGCGTGTCAACACAGCACGGAGAGCAGCAAGACGGTCACGGAACGGGTCGAGCGCCGTACTCGGAGGGTCGGCTCGCTGCTTCAATGGCGCCGTTTTCGCAGGTCCGGCCGATTTCGGGACGAAGTCCGCCGCCCGGCTGGCCGGCGCCGAAGCACAAGACGGCTTCCGCCGG
>NZ_JBFBBQ010000019.1:0-121306 GCF_040682775.1 Amycolatopsis sp. NPDC051106
GTGTAGCCGCCGCGGGCCGCGTACAGATCCTCGGGCACCGTCTGCTTGCCGTCGGACATCAGCACTATCCGCGCCGGCGGTGGCCATGCGTCAGACGCACCGAAGGCCACATTGGGGCGCTTCAGGCCAGGGTCGGGAGCTGGGCCGCCACTTCGGCCGGGGACGGCATGGCCGCGACTTCGGCCGCCAAAGTGCGGGCCGCGTCGCGGACCGACGTGTCCGTGAGCAGGTGACGCGCCGTCGTGGCGACGGCGTCGGTGGTGACGTCGGCGGCCAGGAGGCGGTCCCCGACGCCGGCCGCCAGGACCGCGTCCGCGTTGCTGAACTGGTCCGCCCCCTGCGGCAGGAGCAGCTGCGGCCGGCCCGCGCCGAACGCGCCGAGCGTCGTGCCGCTGCCGCCGTGGTGGACCACCAGGTCGACGTGCGGGAGCAGCTCCGACTGCGGCACCCACGACTCGAGCCGCACGTTGCCCGGCACTTCGCCGAGCGCCGCCGGGTCGACCGTCGGGCCCGTCGCGACCAGGACGTCGACGTCCAAACCGGACAGACCGGTGATCGCCGCGCCCAGCACGCCCGCGTGGCCCATCGCCGTGCCGAGCGTCAGGTAGACCAGCGGCCGCGACCGCTCGAGCACCCCCGCGGGCAGCTCGCCCGGCTCGCTCCAGCCGACCGGCCGCAACGGGACGCGGGTCGCGCGCGCCAGGAACCCCGGCTCCTGCACCGACTCCGGGCAGATGTCGACGAACGGGCCGCCGAACGCCAGGTCCTCGCCGACGTCGATGCCCAGCTCCGCGCCGTGCGCGCGGATCGCGTCGCGGATCCGCGACACCATCGGGTCGTCGCTCGACACCCGGCCGAACCCGTGTGCCACCACCGGGATCCCGGCTTTCATCGCGGCGAACGCACCGCCCGAGTTGCCGGATTCGCTGACGACGAGGTCGGGCCGGAAACGAGAGAACAGCGGCAGCAGGTCGGCGACGAACCGCTTCGGCATGAACTCGCCGAACACCTTCGCGACGATCGGCCCGAGCACCTCCGGCGGGATCTCGCCGGGCGGGCGCCGCGGGCCCGGTGGCCCGGACTCGGCGAAGGCCTGCCCGAACGCGTCGCGGATCGCGAGCCCGGCCGCCGCCGTCTCGAGCCCGGCTTTCGTCAGCTGTGGCAGGAAGTCTTCCGAGGTGGCGAAGACGACGTCGTGGCCCGCGTCGCGCGCGGCGATCGCCAGCGGGACGAGCGGGAACGTGTGACCGAAGGACCCCAGTGAGGTGAAGAGCAAGCGCACTCCCCCGACCCTAGCCCGTAGGCTGGCGCGGTGACTTCGACCTCCACACTGCGTGACGCCGCGTTCCGCTGGATCGCCGACGACCCGGACGACAGCTCCCGCGCCGAACTGCAGGACGTCCTCGCCCGCGCGATGGGCGGCGAGGCCGGTGCGGCCGCCGAGCTGGCCGACCGGATGGCCGGGCCCCTGGAGTTCGGCACCGCCGGCCTGCGCGGGCCGGTGCGCGCCGGGCCGAACGGGATGAACGTCGCCGTCGTCACCCGGACCACGGCGGGGGTCGCGGAGTGGCTGAAGGCGCACGGGCACGCGGGCGCGCTGGTCGTCATCGGCCGCGACGCGCGGCACGGCTCGGAAGCCTTCGCGACCGCGGCCGCCGAGGTGCTCACCGCGGCGGGCTTCGACGTCAAGGTGTTCCCGAAGCCGCTGCCGACGCCGGTGCTCGCGTTCGCCGTCGGGCGGCTCGGCGCGGTGGCCGGGATCCAGATCACCGCGTCGCACAACCCCCCGGCCGACAACGGCTACAAGCTCTACGACGCGACCGGCGGCCAGATCGTGCCGCCGTCGGACGGCGAGATCGAGCGCGCCATCCAGGCCGCGCCCGCCGCGGTGAGCGTGCCGCGGGCACCCGGCGCCGAGGTCGTCGATCTGCTGGACCGCTACCTCGACGAGGTCGCGACGCTGCCGATGGGAGCCGAGCGCGCGGTGCGGGTGGCCGCGACGGCGCTGCACGGCGTCGGTGCCGACACGCTGCGCGCGGCGTTCGAGCGGGCCGGGTTCACCGACCTGCACCTGGTGGCCGACCAGGCCGCGCCGGACCCCGACTTCCCGACCGTGTCGTTCCCGAACCCGGAAGAGCCGGGCGCGACGGACCTGCTGCTGGCGCTCGCGTCCGATGTGGACGCCGACCTGGCCGTCGCGCTCGACCCGGACGCCGACCGGTGCGCGCTGGGCGTCCGGGACTCGGGCGGCGGGTGGCGGATGCTGCGCGGCGACGAGACCGGCGTGCTGCTCGGCTCGTACGTGCTGTCCACAGTGGACCGGACGCTCCTGCCGGATCCGCTGGTCGCGACGACGATCGTCTCGTCGTCGATGCTCGGCGAGATCGCGAAAGCCGAAGGCGCCCGCTACGCCGAGACGCTGACCGGGTTCAAGTGGCTGGTCCGCGCCGGCGAAGGGCTCGTGTTCGCCTAC
Organism: Amycolatopsis sp. NPDC051106; assembly: GCF_040682775.1. Lineage (NCBI taxonomy): Bacteria > Bacillati > Actinomycetota > Actinomycetes > Pseudonocardiales > Pseudonocardiaceae > Amycolatopsis > Amycolatopsis sp. NPDC051106. The sequence continues at coordinate 2,474 of NZ_JBFBBQ010000019.1, forward strand.
GAAGAGGCGCTCGGCCTGTGCGTGAACCCGGGTTTCGTGCGCGACAAGGACGGCATCGCCGCCGCGACGCTGGCCGCCGGCTACGCCGCCCGGCTGAAGGCCGAAGGACGCACTCCGCTGGACGTGCTCGACGAGCTGGCGCAGCGCCACGGCGTCCACCTCACCGACCAGGTTTCGCTGCGGGTCACGGATCTCGCGGTCCGCGGGCAGCTGATGGCGAAGGTGCGGGAGACGCCGCCGGCCGAGCTGGGCGGCGTCACCGTGACGCTGGAGGACCTGCTGCCGGACGCGGACGTGCTGCGGCTCACCGGCGACGGCCTGCGCGTGGTCGTGCGGCCGTCCGGCACCGAGCCGAAGCTGAAGGCGTACCTGCAGGTCGTGGCGCCGGTGCCGGGTTCGCTCGCGGAGGCTCGCGATGCCGCGAACGCGAAGCTCAAGGCGTTGCGGACCGCCGTCGAGGAACTGCTCGCCTGATGCCGAGGCTGTTGATCGTGCACCACACGCCGTCGCCGTCGACGCAGGCGCTGTTCGAGGCGGTGCTGGCCGGCGCGACGCACCCGGACGTCGAGGGGGTGGAGGTGGTCCGCCGGGCGGCGCTGGCCGCCACCGTCCCCGACGTCCTCGAAGCGGACGGCTACCTGCTGGGCACGCCGGCGAACCTGGGCAGCATGAGCGGGGCGCTGAAGCACTTCTTCGACACCGTCTATTACCCGTGCCTGGACGCGACCCGAGGCCGGCCGTTCGGGTACTGGATCCACGGGAACAGCGACACGTCGGGAACCGAACGCCAGCTGCTCTCCATCACCACGGGTTTGGCCTGGGAGAAGGTGGCGGAGCCGGTGATCGCCACGGGCGACCCGGACAAGAAGACCCTCGAAGCGTGCGCCGAGCTGGGCGGCACCGTGGCCGCCACGCTGATGTCCTGAAACGTAAGGGGCCTGTCACCGGAAGCCCTGGGGGTCGACCTCCGGCAACAGGCCGTGGCCAAGGGATCGCCCGAGAGCGTTCGACCTTGGCAGCTGAAGCGTACTACAGACCGCGGATCATGACGAGCCGGCGGACGCGAAGGCCTCTCGTCTTGCGGTTCCGTACACCCCCAGGGTACGGAGAGCAAGACGAGAGGCGCGTCAACTGTAAACCACTGCATACGATAGCTGTCAACATGTGCGTACAGTGGTTTCCCGGCTAGAATTTTCACGGTGGAAACCTAGGGGACGGGTATGGCACGGGAACGCACCTTCGCGGAACGCCTGAGCGCCCTGATCGAGGCCGCTCGGATGGACGGCCGCGCGCCGCACAGCTACCGGGAGATCTCGGCCGCCGTCGAGCGGGCCGGCGGGCCGGCGATGTCGCCCGCCTACCTGCAGCAGCTGGCCACGGGCAAGCGCGTCAACCCGAAGATCCACTATGTTGAGGCCCTGGCGAAGCTGTTCGGCGTGCCCGTCACGTACTTCTTCGACGAAGAGGCAGCCGCGCCCCCGGCCGGGGAAGCGCAGCTGATGGCGATGCGGGCGCAGGAACTCTCGCCGCAGGGCCGGCGGCAGGTGATGGACCTGCTGGAGCTGGTGGAGCGCTACGAACGGGCCGAACGCGAAGGCCGGAACCCGGAGGACGCCGCGCGATGAGGGAACGGGAGCTGCGCCGCCGCTGCCGCAAGCTGCTGAAGCAGCTCGACATCGGCCCGCCGCTCGACGTCGAAGTGCTTTGCGCGCGGCTGGGCGACCAACGGGGCAAGCCGATCCGGCTGATGCCCTATCCGCTGGAGGTGCCCGGGCCGTTCGGCTGCTGGATCGCCACCTCTTCGGCGGATTACATCTTCTACCAGGCCGAAACCACGAAATCCCACCAGGACCACATCATCCTGCACGAGCTCGGGCACATGCTGGCCGACCACCACCCGCACGGCGACGCCCAGCCGGCCGACTTCCTGCGCGGCCCCGCTCCGGATCTTGACCCGGATGCAGTACACCGCGCACTGCGGCGGACGTCCTACGATGACGCGCACGAGTGGGAAGCCGAGACCGTCGCCACCATCATCCTCGAGTGGGCGTCGGTCCTGAACTACACGATCCCGCGGCGTGCCGCTGACCGGGATCTCCGCCGGATCCAGGGGACGCTCGGCGATCACCAAGGGTGGTTGTGAGCACACTTTTCAGCCCCGTGAACATTCTCGCGATGGTGCTGTTCGCCGCCGCATTGGCGTGGCGGATCTACCAGGTGCAGCGCGCGCCGACGGTGCCGAACTGGGCCGTCACCGCGTGCATCGCCGGGTTCGCCGCGGCGTTCCTGCTGCAGCAGACCGTCGTGTCCGACGAAATCGACGCGGTCTTCGGCGCCGGCGCGGCGCGCGTGGCCAACAACGCGCTGCTGGCGTGCGCCGTGTGCGCGCTGGTGATCTTCTTCCTCGGCTCGACGCTGGGCCCGCGCCGCTACCGCCGGGTGGTGGTGGAACTGGTGCCGCTGGCCGCGGCGATCACGCTGATGATCGTCACGATGGCCCTTACGGCACCGGAACTGCGCGGGCTCCCGCTCGGGCCGTCGACCATCCACGACACCGGGATCGCGCTGTTCTACCTCGGCGCCGGGCTCTACCTGATCTACGGCCTGATCGCCTGCACCGCGTGGATCGTGCGCTACCTGCGGGTGGCCGACCGGCACCTGCGGATCGGGCTGCGGATGGGCGCGGCCGGCATGGCCTGCGCGGCCGTGGGCAGCATCTTCCGCGCCCTGTACATCGTGGTGGCGTGGGCGTTCGGCCCGGTCGTCAAGGTGCTGCTGCTCCTCGGGGTGCCGTTCGTGATCGTCGGCGGGATGCTGTTCCTGCTCGGCGTCACCTACCCGGGCGTGAGCGCGCGCGTGTCGGCGTTGCGCCGGCGCCGCCAGCACCGCCGCGAACACCAAGCGCTCGGTCCGTTGTGGACGGTCCTGGTGCAGGCGTTCCCCAGCATCGTGCTGCGGACCCCGCCGCGCCGGCGCAGCGAACTCCTTTCCCCGCGCAGCATCCACCGCGCACACTACCGCCGGGTGATCGAAATCCGGGACGGCCTGGTGCAGCTGTCGCCGTACCTGTCCGCGGACTTCGGCGAGGTCGTCGCCACCGATCCCGGGGCCGCCGCGGCCGCGTTGAAGACGGCGCTGGCGCGGCACGCGGCCGGCGAAGAGAGCGACGGCCACGCCAAGCAGGTGCTGCCCGCGCCGGCCGACGACATGGAATCCGACGTCCGGCCGTTGCTCGCGCTGTCGGCGGCGATGGCGAACGGGACGGCGTGACGTGGACACCCTGATCACCGCGGGCCGGGTGCTGCCGCGGCCGTCGGCGCCGGTCGAAGACGGCGCCGTGCTGGTGCGTGACGGGATGATCGTGGCGGCCGGTCCGCGCGCGGACGTCGTCGCCCAGGCGGCGCCGGACGCCGCGCGCCACGACTTCCCCACCGGTACCGCGCTGGCCGGGTTGTTCAACGTCCACGTGCACCTGGCCTTCGACGCGTCGCGGGAGATGCTGGCTCACTTCTCCGCTTCCGGCGATCCCCTGGAGGGCGCGCGCTCGCGGCTGACGTCGATGCTGCGCAGCGGCGTCACGACGGTGCGGGACCTCGGCGACCGCGACCACCTGGGCGCGGCGGTCCGCCGGTCGTTCGCCGGCGCGGCCGCGCCCCGGCTGCTGGTGTCGGGGCCGCCGATCACGGTCCCGGACGGGCACTGCCACTTCTTCGGCGGCGCGGTCTCTTCCGACGCGTCGATCCGCGAACTGATCGACGCGAACGCGGCGGCGGGCGCGGACGTGATCAAGGTGATGGCCAGCGGCGGTCAGATCACCGAGGGCGGCGCGGACATGTGGGAATCCCAGTTCTCCGAACGCGAATTGGCGTTGGTGGTGTCCCACGCGGCTTCCCACGGGCTGCCGGTGGCGGCCCACGCCCACGGCGCGGACGCGATCGAGGCGGCGGTGGCGGCCGGGGTGTCGACGGTCGAGCACTGCAGTTTCCTGACCGGGCCGAGGTCGTTCGACCGTCGCGATGCCGTGGCCGCGCGCATGGCCGCCGACGGCATCTCGGCGTGCTCGACGAGCAGCCGCAACTGGCGGGCGATCGTCGAGAAGCTGGGCGACGAGGTGGCCCAGGCGATGTACGGGCGGCTGCCGTGGCTCGAGGAGCACGGCGTCCGGCTGCTGGCGGGGACGGACGCGGGGCTGCCCGGGTCGGTGTTCGACGACCCGGTGGGCGCGCTGGAGCTGTACGAGTGGCTCGGTTTCCCCCGACGCCGGATCCTGGAGATCGCCACCTGCGACTCCGCGGCGGGGCTGGGCCTGGCCGACGTGACCGGACGGCTGGAAGCCGGGCTCTCGGCGGACGTCCTGGTCGTCGAAGGTGACCCGCTCGCGTCGCTCGCCGCGCTGCGCAACCCCCTCCTGGTGCTCGCCCAGGGTCGCGAAGCCTAGTTTCCCGATCGGGGCATACCTGGTTTGGTGACACTGTTTTAAAACAGTGTTATCGTAGCGGCAGCCCACCTCGAAGGAGTCCCCGATGCACGGCCCCACCCAGCTCTTCACCGTGATCGCCCTGGTCTCGCTCCCCACCGTCATGTACGGCGGCTACGCCCTGATGGGCGTCCTGCGCGACCGGAAGCTCACCGAACACCAGCGCGCCATGTTCCGCGCCGGCCACGCGCACGCCGGCGTCCTGCTGATCCTGGCCCTCGTCGCCCTGCAGGTCCTCGACCGGACCACCCTCTCCGACGCCACCCTGTGGGTCACCTGCTTCCTGCTGCTCTTCGGGATCCTCGCCCAGTCCGGCGGCTTCTTCCTGCACCTGATCCCGGACCGCGGCAAGCTCGGCGGCCGCGTGACATCCGCCGGCGCGGTGCTCCTCGCGGCCGGCACGCTGCTCACCGCGTACGGGGTCGCCTTCGCCTGACGAACCCGGTCGTTAAGCTGGGTGACGTGCCTGAATACCTGCCGACCGCGCCCTACAAGGGGACCCGGGACTTCCTGCCCGCCGAAATGTCCGTCCGTACGCAGGTCTTCGGTCATCTCTACGACGTCCTCGAGCGCCGCGGCTTCCTCCGCTACGACGGCCCGATCCTCGAATCGGCCGAGATCTACGAGCGGAAGTCGGGCCAGGAGCTGGCCGACAAGCAGCTGTACACCCTGACCGACAAGGGCGGGCGGCGGCTGGCGCTGCGCCCGGAGATGACGCCGTCGGTGGCGCGGATGATCGCCGGGAGCGCGAAGTCGCTGTCGTTCCCCGTCCGCTGGTACAGCCACCCGAACTGCCACCGGTACGAGGCGCCGCAGCGCGGCCGCGTGCGCGAGCACTGGCAGATCAACGCCGACATCTTCGGCTCGGACAGTGCCAACTGCGAGATCGAGATCTTCGAGCTGGTCCACGACATGATGGCCGCGCTGGGCGCGACGCCGGACATGTTCGTGCTGCGCGTCAACGACCGGAACCTGCTGACGTCGGCGCTCACCGACGTCGCCGGGGTGTCCGAGGACCACCTGGCCCAGGTGTTCGCGCTGGTCGACCGCTGGGAGAAGTACCCGCGCGAGAAGCTGGCGGAGAGCGCCGCGGAGATCGGGCTTTCGGACAAGCAGTTCGAGAAGCTGGCCGAGACGCTCGACATGGGCGAGGCGCTGCTCGACGAGCTGCCGGCCGAGGTGCGCGAGCAGTCGAACCTCGTGAAGGTGCTGAACAGCAGCGCGGGCAGCCTGGTGAAGTACGAGCCGATGATCGTGCGCGGGCTGGCGTACTACACGTCGACGGTGTTCGAGGTCTTCGACACCTCACCGGAGAACCGCCGAGCCCTCTTCGGCGGCGGCCGCTACAGCGACCTGGCGTCGATGTTCACGCCGCAGCAGATCCCGGGCATCGGGTTCGGCATGGGTGACGTGACGCTGATCGACTTCCTCGAGACGCACGGCCTGGCGCCGGCGCCCCGCAGCGAGGTCGACGTCATGGTGATCCCGGTGACCGAGGACCTCTCGGACGCGGCCCGCTCGGTGGCGTCGTCGCTGCGCGCGGCGGGGCTCCGGACGTCGACCCCGATCGAGCACCGCAAGCTGGGCAAGGAGCTCACCCGTGCGGACAAGGCGGGCGCGGTCGCGGTGGTGATCGTCGGCCAGGACGACTGGGCGGCCGGGAACGTCACGGTCCGCAGCCTCGCGACGCGGGAGCAGAACCCGGTCGCGATCGCCGACGCCCCCGCCGCGGTCCAGGCCCTGCTGGGCTGAAAACGGCTCGACGTCCCTGGCACGCTGGGAACGTGTTCGAAGCCGAGATGCCCGACCTCGACGTGCTCGCCGCCGGTGACGTGCGGCGGTGGGTCGAGTTCGACGTCGCCGTCCGGCGGGCGTGGTGGGTCGGGCGGGACCTGAAGCCGAGCCGGCGGCCGTCCCGCGCCGAGCTGGCGATCACCGCCTGCCACGGGAACGGCCGCTTGCGCGAAGCCGCCGTCGCGCGGCTGGCGGTCAGCGCCGATCCCGAAGCCCTGCCACTGCTGCTGATCCGGTGCGTCGACTGGGTCGAGCCGGTCCGGGACCTCGCGCGGTCGCTGGTGCTGCCCAAACTGGACGAACCGGCGTTCCGCGCGATGCTGCCGTTGATCGGCGTGCTGCGCCGGCGCCAGGTCGACGACTGGATGACCACGCTGTTCCGGCAGGCGCTGACCCCGCGGCTGCTCGACGCCGCGTTGGCGGTCGCGGACCGGGAGACCCGCCGGTGGGTCCACGGAGAAGCGATCGGGCTCTTGTCCCGCGAGCGGCTGCTGGACATTTCGTTGCGGGACCAGGACTTCGTGGTTCGCGCACGGTGCGGCACCGCGTTGCTGGACCGCGGCGAATGCGTCGAGGAACTGCTCGCGGGCGGAGCACCGAAGGTCCGGATGCGGGCGCTCACCCTGGCCGGCCACGCAGAGGCGTACTTGGCCGACCCGGCCTCCGCCGTGCGCTCGATGGCGCAGGCCCTGGTGCGCAAGGCGGGCGGCGACCCGGCCGCGCACTACCGCGCGCTGCCGGTTTCGTTCGGCATGCTCGCCGGGCTCGGCGAGACCGGGACGTCCGAAGACGCCGGACTGCTGGAACGGCACCTCACCGACGAGCGCCCCCGGATCCGGCGGGCCGCCGTCCGCGGGCTGCGCCGGATCGCGCCGGAGTCGACGGCGGTGCGGCCGCTGCTCACGGACCCGTCGCCCGCGGTGACCCGCCAGGTGGTGGCGTTCCTGCGCGGCAAGTTCGTCGACGTGTCCACGCTCCAGGGCTTGCTCGCCACGGACGGGCCGCTCCACACGCGACGCGCGGCCGCGGCGCTGCTGCGCGACCGCGACACGTGGACACGGCTCCACACGGACCTGACCCTCCTGGGCGACCCGGATCTCGCCGACGAAGCCCGTCAGGACATCTACGCCTGGCAGGACCACGTGACCGGCGTGTACACGAAACCGCCGGCCGGCTGGCGAATCGAAATGGAGGTCCTCTGCGACCAGCTCGAACCCGCGCTGGCCCGCGAGATCCGCTTCGCACTGGGCTTCAGGAACTGAGCTGACACCGATCTCGCGTGATCGGAGCCGTAACTCGCGTGATCAGGTCCGTAACTGGCGTGATCAAGCCCGTAACTCGCGAGTTCCGGCTTCAATCACGCGAGATCCGGGTTCCGTCACGCGAGTTCCGGCCCTGATCACGCGGGGTCGGCGCGGAGGAGCCGGAGGGTGAACGTGGCTCCGTCGCCCGGGCGGCCCGCCGCCGCGATCGTGCCGCCGTGGCCCGTCACCACCTCGCGGACCAGGGCCAAGCCCAGGCCGAACCGGCGGCCGTCGCCGTCCGATCCTCGGGCGAAGCGCTCGAAAATCCGCTCCGCGTCCGCCGACGGGAAGCCGATGCCCGTGTCGCGGATGCGCAGCTCGACGTGCCTTTCGTCCGGGACGCCCAGCCACACCTCGATCGAGCCGCCCGGTGGCGTGTGGCCCAGCGCGTTGTCCAGCAGTGCCGAAAGCACGCGCCGCAGGGCTGTCGGGACGCCCTGGACCACGTACGGCCGGCGCTCCCGGGACACCGCGAGCCGGACCTGGCCCGCCCCCGCGCGGACCGCCTCCGCAGCCACCGCTTCCTCGGCCAGGCCGCCCAGCTCCACCAGCTCGAACTCCGGCCGGTCGCACGCCTGGGCCGACAGCAACAGGTCTTCGACGACCTCACCGAGTTCCCGCGTGCCGCGGACCAGCTGCTCGAGGTCCTCCGCGTCACGACCGGACGCGCGCCGGGCCAGCAGCTGCGCGCGGGTGTGCAGCCGGGTGAGCGGGGCGCGCAGCTCGTGGGACGCGTCCGCCACGAACGTCCGCTGCCGGCGCAGCGCGTCGGCCAGGGGCCGGATCGCCCGGCAGGCCAGCACGCGGCCGCACAGCACGGCCGCGAGCAGCGACAGCACCTCGGCGACCACGAGCCCGGACACCAGCGCCGAGCGGTCCTGGATCTGGTACAGCTCCTCGAAGTACGCCTGCGAAACGACGCCGCCGCGGTTCTCGACGCGGATCGTGTACGTCATGCCGCCGATCGGGCGCCGTTCCGTGTGGACGTCGCCGGGCGAGGGCACGGTCGCGTCCAGCGCCACGATCGGCATCCCGGCCGGCGGTTTGCCCGCGGGCGCGTGCAGGACCGGGGTGAACAGCCAGACGCAGCCGGGCGGGGTCGCGGCCGGGCCCAGCTCGACCGTCCTGGCCAGCGTGCGGTCGGCCTCGGCGTGCTGCCGGGTCAGCAGCATCGCGTAGGCGATCCCGCCCGCGACGGCCACCAGCATCGACACCACGACGGCGATCTGCGCGGTGATCGCCCACCGCGCCCGCCGCAGGGCCCGCTCCTCCGGGGCCGGTCTCATACCGCGCCGAGCTGGTAGCCGAGGCCGTGCACGGTCCGGACGACGTCGCGGCCGAGCTTGCGCCGCAGGTAGTACACGTAGGTGTCCACAATGGACTCCCCCGTCGAGTCGGCGAAGACGTTCGTGCGCAGCGACGCGCGCGGGTGGATCGCCTTGGGCCGCTGCGCGAGCGTCCGCAGCAGCTCGAACTCCCGTCCGGACAGCGTGATCCGCTCCCCTCGCGGCAGCACGACCTCGTGCCGCTGCAGGTCGAGGGCCGCCGCGCCGAGCGGAAGGCACTCCGCGCCCTCCAGGTCACGGCGGCCGAGCGCGCGCAGCCGGGCCAGCAGCTCCTCGGCCTCGAACGGCTTGACGAGGTAGTCGTCGGCGCCGGCGTCGAGCCCGCCGACGCGGTCGGCGAGCTCGCCCAGCGCCGAAAGCACGAGGACGCGCGTGGTCACCGCCTGCGCGCGCAGGCGGGCGAGCAGTTCGAGGCCGTCCAGCACCGGGAGGCGGCGGTCGATGATCATCACGTCGTACCGCCCGGTGAGCCCGAGGTGCAGGCCCCGCTGGCCGTCGTGCGCCGCGTCGGTTTCATAGCCTTCGTCCGCGAGCAGCTCGGCGAGCATGCCCGCCAGCTCGCGGTCGTCTTCGACGAGCAGCACTCTCGGTTTCGTCGCCCCATCGTGCACGTACCCATACTGGCAGTGATTTTCCGAAATTGAACTATCAACTTTTCCCGGTAACCGGGACCGGATCGACCATCAGGAGCACCTCGCTGCTCCCCTTGCGGGCATCGCGGCGGTCGAGCCAGCTGAGCAGGGGCGCCGTCATGATCGTGGTGACCAGCGCGACCAGCACCAGTACCGTGAACAGCGCCGGCGAAACGATCCCCGCGGCGAGCCCGACGTTGAGCGCGATCAGCTGCATCAGCCCGCGGGCGTTGACCAGCACCCCGACGCGGGACGCGATCTCCGGCGGCTCCCCCGCCAGCCGGGCCGCGCCCCACGACGCGCCCAGCTTGCCGACGATCGCGACCGCCACGGTCACCAGCGCGAACGCGAGCAGGTTCCGGTCGGCGAGCAGCGCGAACCGGGTGTTCAGGCCGGAATAGGTGAAGAACAGCGGGACGAACACGATCCGCCCGATCGGCATGATCTTCGCGAGCACCGCGTCGGAGGCTTCACCGCGCGGGAACGCGACCCCGACGGTGAACGCGCCGAACACCGCGTACAGGCCGATGGTGTCGGTGAACCAGGCGGCGGCGAACAGGATCATCGCGGTGACGAGCACCCGCTGGTCGACGGTCACGCGGTCGCTGCTCATCACCCGGTTCAGCAGGCGCCGTCCGACGATGAAGACGAGCAGCGCGAACAGCAACCCGCCCCCGAGGGCGAGCGCGATCGGCCCCGCGGACCCGGCGTGCATGCCGAGCACGACGGCCAGCAGCAGCCACGCCAGCACGTCGTCGAGCGCGCCGCAGGCCAGCGCCAGCGACCCGAACTTCGTCGACGCGATCCCGCGTTCGGTGATGATCCGGACCATCATCGGGAACGCCGTGATCGCCACCGCCACCCCGACGAACGCGGCCGACGTCGCCAGCGAGACGCCTTCCTTGCCGATGCCGACCCACGACGTGCCGAGGACCGCGACCGCGATCCCGAGCGCCAGCGGCACCACCGTCCCGGCCGAGGAGATCGCCGCGACCGACTTCTTCGACTTCCTGATGCTGCTCAGGTTGAACTCGTAGCCCGCCCCGAACATGTAGATGACCAGGCCGATCTGGCCGCCGACGTAGAGCAGGGACTTGATGCCGTCCGGGAACACGGCCGCCTGGACGCCGGGCAGCAGGAGCCCGAACAGCGACGGGCCGAGCAGCACCCCGGCGACCATCTCGCCGACCACCGGTGGCTGACCGAGCTTCACGGCGGCCATGCAGACCAGCCGGACCACCACGAGGATGACCACGACGGCGAGGAAGAACAGCGGTGCCGCTTCCGACGGGCTCATGACTTTCCTCCGGCGAAGTAGGTCGAGCAGAGGGCTTGCTTCCGGGCGTCGAGCACCATGTACGTGCCGAAGACGAGCTGGGCGAAACTGCGCCAGACGTCTTCCCAGCGGTCGCGGACCGCGAGCCACACCAGCGGCGCGCGCTTGCGGCGCGCGCCGTGGGGGGTGAGCAGCGCCGGGCCGCGGTTGGGGATGGAACGCGTGTGCCCGGCCGTCGAGGCGAGGCTGAACCGGCGCAGGACTTCGCGCGTCACGACCCGCATGGTCGGCGGGGCCAGGCCGCGGGCCGGGCAGGCGCGGTTCTGCGCGACGCCGAACGGGATGAACTCGTCCTTCGCGGTCTGGGCGGCGAAGCCCGGGTAGCTGAAGCACAGCACGGTGCCCGCCGGGATGGTCAGGTCCGCCAGGTCGATGTCGGCGGTGGAGATCCGGTGCGCGATGCCGAACAGCGGGAACTCGCGCAGGCCGTCGTCGATGACGCGGTCCAGGTAGGCGTCGTCGTCCGGGTGCTCGACGAGGTGCCGCTGGACCTCCGGGCGCTGGGCGACGATCATCAGCAGGTGCGCCATCGCCTCGGACATCTGCACGACGGCGGTGTTGAAGAACGTGCCCTGCAGGTAGTAGGCCTGCTCCTCCGGCGTCAGGGACTGCGGCAGCGGGTGCGGGACGTCGGCGAGGCGCCGCCGCAGGTACTTCGTCAGCCGGGCCCGGCGGCGCATGTTCCGCGGCCGCACGCACTTCAGCGCCGAGACGACGTCGTCGGCGTGCCCCACGATGAGGTCGCGGGCCTCGGGCGGGCACGGCTCGTCGAACACCAGCTCGTAGTACAGCTCCGCCCAGATCGGCATCATCTCGTCGCGGAAGCGGACGAGCCCGGGCCGGACGCCGTCCAGCACGTGGGCGGCGACGCGGCGGGCCAGCTCCTCGGAGTCCTTTTTGGACCGCACCAGGATGTGCCGGGTGCACTTGGCGACCTCGTCGTAGCGTGGCCCGGCTTCGAGGTGCTCCTGGTGCACTTCGGGCCCGGGCGCGAGCCAGTACCAGAACAGGTCGGACAGCGCGGCGCCGCGGCTGCGGCCGTTCGCCGCCGGGTCGGCGTAGACCCGTCGGAAGTCCTCGACGCCGACCTGCTCGCCCGGGATCGTCACCACGTCCTGGCCGTTGACCAGCGAGAAGATCCTCATCCGCAGCGCCACGACCCGGTCGGGCAGCCACGCGGGCGCGGTCACGAGGGCCGCCGTGGCAAGCGCTTTCCCGATCATCGCCGCACCTGGTCCGGGGTCAGGTCGGCCGGGTGCCGGCCGCCGCACATGGCCAGCGCCTGGTCGAAGTCGTCGCGCAGCAGCTCCAGGACCTGCGTGACGCCTTCGCGGCCGCCCGCGGCCAGCCCCCACACGACCGGCCGGCCGACACCGACCGCGTCCGCGCCGAGGGCGAGGGCCTTGACGACGTCGGTGCCGCGGCGGATCCCGCCGTCGAGCAGGACCGGGATCGCCCCGCCCACGGCCGACGCGATCTCGGGGAGGACGTCGATCGTCGCGGGCACGGTGTCGAGCTGGCGGCCGCCGTGGTTGGACACGACGATCCCGGCGACACCGTGGTGCACCGCCAAACGCGCGTCCTCGGCGTGCAGCACGCCCTTGATCAGCACCGGCAGCTTGGTCTTGCCCCGCAGCCACGCGATGTGGTCCCAGTTCAGCCCGGCCGACATGACGATCTCGCGGACATGGCTGGCGTTGCCGCCGCTGCGGTTCTCGCCCAGGTTGCGGAGGTTCTCCACGGCCAGCCCCGGCGGCAGGTCGTGGAAGTCGTTGCGGTCGTCGCGCTCGCGGCGGCCGAGCACCGGCGAGTCGACGGTCACGACGAACGCCTTGACGCCGGCGTTTTCGGCCCGGCGCACGATCGCCTCCGTGAACTCCAGATCCGGCTGCAGGTAGAGCTGGAACCACAAACCCGGGTCCGGCGCGATCTCGCGCGCCGCCGCGGCGATGTCCTCGATCGCCGCGGTGGCGGCCATGCTGACGATCATGATCGTGCCCGCCCGGGCCGCGGCGCGGGCGGTCGCGAGCTCGCCGTCGGCGTGGGCGAGCCGGTGGAACGCCGTGGGCGCGACCAGGATCGGCATCGAGGACGACGTCCCGAGCAGCGTCAGGCTCAGATCGCGCTTGTCGCTGCCGCGCAGCACCCGGGGCAGCAGCTTCAGCCGTTTGTACGCGGCTTCGTTGTCCGCCACGGTCAGTTCGTCCTGCGCGCCGCCCGCGAAGTAGTCGTAGTGCACCGGGTCGAGGCGCTGCCGGGCCGCCGCCTCGAACTCCGCGATCGTGCGCATCACAGCTCCCGGGCGAAGAACGCGGTCAGCGGTTCGACGTGCACCTCTTTGTCCCACTCGTTCTCGAGGTTCTCGGTGACGTGGTGGGTCGCGACGAGCTCGCCACGGCGGTAGTGCCGGACGATCGGGTGCAGGTAGTGGCCTTCGCCGGAGTCGTTGGCCTTGTCCTGCGCGGCGCGCGCGACGAAGTCGAACGGGTCGATCTTGTCGTGGTCGGGGCCGTAGTCGAGGGTGACGACGTAGGCGTCGTCCGGCGGGTCCTGGAGGACGCGGTCCACCGGCACCTCTTCGAGGTAGCGGGCGGTGTCGCCGTCCACGACCAGGACGTCGCCGAGGAAGCCGAACTGCTGGTACAGCGCGGAAGTCCGGTTGATCCGGGTGATCACGGCATCGGTCAGCGCGTCCGGTTTGGCGGGCAGCTCGGTGCTGGGCCACGGGGTGTCGTGGTGGCGCTCGTTCAGCACCTTGGCCAGCGCGCGGACGCCGTAGCGGAAGCCGTGGATGAACGCGCTGGTGGCCTTCTTGAAGTCGCGGACCTGCGTGATCGTGCCGGCGAAGTAGAGGCCGGGCACGTTGACCGACTCCCAGTCCGGCGTCTGCGCCGGGAAGCGGTCGTTGATCGTGAGCTGCGGGCGGCAGTCTTCGTCGAACAGCGACGCGTCGAACCGGAAGCCCGTGCAGCCGATGACGCGGTCGTAGCGGATCTCCTTGATGACCTCGTCGGCGCGGGCGAAGGAGAACTTGACGTGGTAGCCGTCGGCGTCCTTGCGGACCTCGCGGACGTCGCCGTCGAGGATCGCGTGCTGGAGCTTCAGCTGGTACATGTCGAGGATGCCCGCGTTGTAGGCGCGGAGGTGGCCGACGAAGTGGGTGCGCCAGGCCAGTTTCACCGGCCGCGGGCCGCCGACGTGCACGACCGCGGCGGTCTCGATGAGGTTGTCCGCGGTCTCGAAGGCGGAGTTCCCCTTGCCCAGCACCAGGACGCGCTGGTCGGTGAAGCTCGCCGGGTCGACGTCGACGTCCACGTACTGGTCGATCAGCTCGACGCCGGGGAACTGCGGGATGTACGGCTTGGTGACGCCGGAGGCCATGACCAGCCGGTGCGCCTTGAACTCCTCGTCACCCGCGGTGAGGATGAAGACAGCGCTTTCCGGGTCACGGCGGATGCGCGTCACCCGGGTGTCGTAGCGGACGTTCACTTGATGCTTCGCGGCGTAGTCGGCGACGTAGCGGAGGAAGTCCGGCGCGTCCGGGAAGAGCTTCGCGCTGTAGTCGGTGAACAGGACCGGTTCGGCGTCGCCGTCGGCGAGGATCGAGTTCCAGTCCATCCGCATCCGCAGCTCCGGGTCGGCGTACCCGGTGTGCTTCTTGTTGATGGAGATGAGCGTCCGGTGCCGGGGGAACGTCTCGAAGAAGTGGCCGGGCGCGGAACCGGCCTCCAGCACCAGGTACCGGTGCCCGGCGTGGCCGAGGTGCTGGCCCAGCTGCAACCCCGCCGGTCCGGCCCCGACGACCAGATAATCGAGCACTTCCTCCACGACGACCTCCTGAGGCTCGGCACCGACCTTGATCGGCGCCGAGCCTGCTCCGGAGATCTCAGAAAAGGCTCAGAAGCAACTCCGTGCCTACTTGCCGGCGGCGCGGGCCAGGCGTTCGGGGTAACGCTCCCCCGCGACGGCCTCGGCGGGGGCCGCGGCCGCGATGGCCGCCAGGTCCTCCGGCGTCAGCTCCAGCGAAGCCGCCGCCACGTTCTCCTCGAGGTACTTGCGGCGCTTCGTCCCCGGGATCGGGACGACGTCCTCGCCTTGAGCCTGCACCCACGCGAGCGCCAGCTGCCCCGCCGTGACGCCCTTCTCCTCGGCCAGCTTCCGCAGCGCGTCGACGATCGCCATGTTGCGCTCGAAGTTGCCCTCGGCGAACCGCGGCAGGCCGCGGCGCATGTCGTCCTCCGGCAGGTCCGCCATCGACTTCACCGCGCCGGTCAGGAAACCTCGGCCCAGCGGCGAGAACGGCACCACGCCGATGCCGAGCTCCCGGCACGTCGACAGGATTTCGCCTTCGATGCCGCGGGTCCACAGCGACCACTCGCTCTGCAGCGCGGTCACCGGGTGCACCGCGTGCGCGGCACGGATCGTCGCCGCGCTCGCCTCGGAAATCCCGGCGTACCGGATCTTCCCGGCTTCCACCAGCGAAGCCAGCGCGCCCCAGGTCTCCTCGATCGGCGTGTCCGGGTCGACGCGGTGCTGGTAGTACAGGTCGATGTGGTCGACGCCGAGCCGGCGCAGCGACTCGTCGCAGGACTGCTTGACGTACTCCGCGTCGCCGCGGGCCCCCATCGCGCCGTCGGTCCACACGATGCCGAACTTCGTCGCGAGCACGACCTCGTCGCGGCGGCCGGCGATTGCGCGGCCGACCAGTTCCTCGTTGACACCGTTCGCGTAGACGTTCGCGGTGTCGAGCAGCGTGACCCCGAGATCGAGAGCCCGGTGGATCGTCGCGATCGACTCTTCGTCGTTGTCGCGGACGCCGTAGGCCTGGCTCATCCCCATGCAGCCGAGCCCCTGGGCGCCGACCTCCAGGCCGCCGAGCTTCCTGGTCTTCACGCGGAAATCTCCTCCCTGCCCGGTTCCACGCCGAGTACGTTGCGCTCGACCTGGGCGTAGTTCTCGATCTTGTAGTCCAGGATGTCGAGGCACCCCTGCAGCTCGGCGATCCGCTCGGCGACCGACCGGCGCTGCTCCACCAGCAGGGCCTTGCGGCGGCCCGCGCTGGCGACGCCGTGGCGGCGCAGCGACGCGTACTCGCGCATGCTCTTGATGGGCATCCCGGTGGTGCGCAGCTTGGTCAGGAACCCCAGCCAGCCGAGGTCGTCGTCGGAGTAGGCCCGGCGGCCCGCGGTGTCCCGCGCGGGCGGGTCGAGCAGTTTGATGCGCTCGTAGTACCGGAGAGTGTCGATCGACAGTCCGCTACGTCGCGCGGCTTCCGCTATCGAGTAGCTCATGAGCTCGACACTACGACCTGGAGTGCACTCCAGGTCAAATCCTCGTTCCGGCAAACATAACAGCGTTCCGATACGCTGTGTGCATGGCTCGGCCACGCACCCACGACGAAGCGCTCCGGCTGAAACTCCTCGACCGCGCCGGCGAGCTCATCGCCGCCGACGGGCCGAAGGCGCTTTCCCTGCGGAAGCTCGCCGCCGACGCCGGGACGTCGACCACCGCCGTGTACTCCCTCTTCGGCAGCAAACCCGATCTGGTGAACGCGCTCTACACCGAAGGCTTCCGCCGCTTCGGTGCCCGGATGGCCGGCACCGTGCTGACCGGCGACCCCGTCGACGACCTGGTCGCGCTCGGCAGCGCCTACCGTGCCAGCGCGCTGGCCGACCCGAACCTCTACGGGATCATGTTCACCAGGTCGGTGCCCGGGTTCGAGCCCAACGAAGACGCCGAGAAGCTGGCCCGGAAGACCCTGGAACCCCTCGAGGCGATCATCCGCCGGGCCATCGCCGACGGCGTCTTCCTCGACGTCCCGCCCGAGACGGTCGCCGTCGGCTGCTGGGCCTGCGTGCACGGGCTCGTGTCCCTCGAGCTGACCGGCAACCTGCCGGAGGAGTTCGACGTCACGGGCTCGTACGAGACGGCCCTGCGCGCGAACGCCTCCGGCTGGCTGCGGCCTCACAGCAGCCGCAGCGACCCGTCGTAGACGACCTTGCCCTGGGCGTCGCGGGCCTGGACGTGGACCATCGCCTGCGGGTCGAGGTGGATGTTCCGCGGGACCCACGTGGCGACCATGCCATCGATGACCGCGGTCGTGGTGCTCGTCCCGATGCCGAAGTCGATGGTCACCTCGGCCGCCGTCGTGGGCAGCGCCGCGACGAACGGGCGGCGCGCCTTCCCTTGTTCCGCCTCCGACTCGGTCCCGCCCAAGGTGTCCACGATCAGGGTGCGCGCCGGCGGAGTCTGTGGCCCGGTGAAGTCGAGGTAGGCGCGGTACTTCGTCTTCCCCGGCCGGTGGCGGTCGGGCTGAGCCGCGCAGACCACGACCCGGCCGTCGTGGCGGCCGAGCACCACCCGGTAACCGTCGGCCTCGAGCACCGGCCCCGGCGCGTACGCCTCGGCGTCCGGGACCACATCCAGCTCGGCGAGGGCCAGGCATTCGCCCAGCGCCCGGCCGGCCGGTGACGTCCGGTCGGCGGTCACCGGCCGGTCGACGGCCATGACCAGCCACGGCGGCGGCGTGGGCAACACGGTCCCACCCGGCGCCGGCGGGGTTTCGAGGCTGAGCGTCGTCGTCCACAGGGCGGACCGGGTCATCGCGATGAACTGGCCGGTGACCGGGGAAGAGCGGATCGACTGCGACATGTTTTCGCCGTCTTCGGTACGCGAGCCGAGGAACGCGTGCGCCGAACCCGCGTCCACGACTCCGGCGACCACCCCGGTCGGGCTGTGCAGCAGCAGCCCGGTGCGCGTGCCCGGCACGTAGGCGGGCGTGGCTCCCGGGTCCGACAGCGTCACGGTCGTCGCGGTGGTCTCGCAGAACATCGGCTTGCCCGCGGCGGTCGCCGCGACCACGGAGTCCCCCGCCAGGACTTCCGTGAACAGCGGGACCCACTCCTCGCGCGGGGGCACGCGGTCCGTCTTGCCCGCCGCCCGCACGGCCGCCCAGCAGCGGTCGAGCGCGGTCGTCGCCACCTTCGCATCGAGGGTGAGCCGGTTTTCGGGGTCCGGATGCGGCGGCGGGCCGGCGACGGACTGGTGCCGGACCGCCTGCGTCGCGACGACCGCGCCCGCGGCCAGCACGACGACAGTCGCCGCCGCGGCGGCGTACCAGACGCGTGTCGGCCGCCGCTTCGTCATGCCCTGGCGGACCTCGGCGCGCAACCGGTCGCGGACGTCGTCCGGCAGTGCTCGCCGCGGCGGAAGCCCTCGGAGGTCGTCGCTCATTTCTCCTCCAGCAACGTGCGCAGCCGGGCGCGGGCCCGGGACAGGTGGGCGCGGACGGTGACCTCGGCGACGGTCAGCGCCGCGGCCGCGTCGGCGACGCTCAGGTCACCGAGCAGGCACAACTCGACGACGGCCCGCTGCGCCTTCGGCAGCGTCCGCACGGCTTCGACGATCTCGCGCAGCCGTTGCTCGCCGTCGAGCTGCTCGGCCACCGCGTCGGCGTGGTCGGACACCACCGGCGGATCCGGGATCTTGCGGAGCAGCCGCAGCCGCCGTCTCGCGCCGCGGTACTCGTCGCGGGCGGCGTTGCCGGCCACGGTGTAGAGCCACGGCAAGGCGCTGTCCCGGATCAGCGTGACGTCGGCGCGGCGGCGCCAGGCGGTCAGGAAGGTGTTCGACGTGAGGTCCTCGGCGGCCGACCACGAGCCGGTCAGCCGGTAAGCGTGGTTCCAGACGGCTTCGGCGTGCCGCTCGAAGAGCGCGCTGAACGCCGCTTCGTCACCCCCGGAAGCCTTGTCCCAGAGCGCTCGATCACCCTGCGCCCGATCGTCCACCGGCGCCCCCGTCGCATGGCTGGTCACACCCCTCAGTGGCCGGCACCGGCGCGGACGTTGCGCGCAACTTCCGCGAACCGGGCGGCCACTTCCGGTCGTGATCATGGAGCAGGTCCGGACCACGGACAACCTTCGCCTGCGGTTGCCCGCAGCCGTCGCGTGCGTGTCGGCGGCGGTGTTCCTGCTGGCCCGGCCGCACCTCGTCGACGACACGTTCATCACGCTCGCCTACGCGCGCAACCTCGCGTTCCACGGCCACTGGGGACTGCTGGCCGACGCGACGTCGAACTCGGCGACGTCGCCGGCCAACGTCCTCGCCCTGGCGGCGCTGACCTTCGTGGTCCGCGACGCCGTGTTCGCGGCCGGAGTGCTCTACGTGGTGTGCCAGGTCGCGCTCGTCCTGGCCCTGCGCCGGCTCGGCACGGCGTTGCCGCGCTGGTTCCCGTCGCTGGCGTTCGCGGCGCTGACGGTCAACCCGCTGCTGCTTTCGTCGATCGGGCTGGAGGTCGAGCTCGGCGCCGCGGTGCTCGGGTGGGTGACGGTGTTCGCCGTCGAACGACGGCCCCTGGTTTTCGGGTTCAGCGCGGGCGCTCTCGCACTCGTGCGGCTGGACCTGCTGATCTTCGCCGTGGTCTTGGGTTTCTCGCTGCGTTCCGGACGGGCGGTGCTCGGTGCCGCGTTGGTCGCCGTGCCGTGGTTCGTCTTCAGCTGGGTCGTGCTCGGCGCGGCGGTGCCCGACACGTTCGTGATCAAGACGCTGCAGGGCGCGCAACGGGCTTGGGGTGCCTGGACTTTCGCCAACGGCCCGCTCTTCTACGCCCGGACCGACCCGTGCGTGGCGGTGCTGTCCTTCCTCCCGCTCGCGGCCGTCCCCTTCGCCTTCCGGCGGTCGCCCGCGCTCCGGCCGTTCGCGCTCCTCGCCCTGGGCGGCGCGCTCTACCACGGGATGTACGTGCTGCTCACGGTTCCGCCGTACCACTGGTACTACGGCCCGGGGATCACCGCGGCGACCGTGTTCGCCTGCGCCTGGGCGGCTTCGAGCCGGATCGCGACCGGCGCGGTTCTGGCGCTGGTGGCCGCGAGCGTGGTCGCGTACGCGGCGCCCGGACTGCCCCGGGAGTTCGCGCCGTTGACGTCCAACTACGCCTCGACCGCTCGATATGCGGAGATCGGCCGCGACCTCCACGCGCTGGCCGGGTCACGCGTCGTCGGCAGCGCCGGGGAGATCGGCGTGCTGGCCTACACGTGCGAGTGCGCGATCGTCGACGTCTTCGCCGACCGCGGCCTGCTCCCCGCCGCCATCGACGCCCGCGGCGCCGGTGATCGGTGGATCCGCGCGGCGCTGCGGGTCGACTACGCGTTCTTCGACTTCGACGTCCGGCCGCGGCGGCCCGACCTCGTCCTGCGTCGCCTGCCGAGCCCGCCGCCGGACGCCGTCGCGCACTGGACGCTCGACGCGCCGACGCTCGGACGGCAGGAGCTCTACTTGGTGCCGTCGTGAAGGAACTGCGCGTCGGTCAGGTCGAGTTCCTGGTGTTCGCCGCCCTCGAAGTCGGCGCCCTCTTCGAAGACCGTGCGCGAAAACTCGAACCGGCCCCCGGAGCGGATCCGGGTGAAGCGGACGTTACTGGTGAAGTGCGCCCGGGAGAAGAAAGCGCCTTCCTCGAAGACCGACCGGTCGAAGTTCACGATGTCAAGGAACTCCGTGCCGTAGAACCCCACCTGGCGGGTGAAGTGCGTGCCCCGGATGTGGAGCTGACCGACGAACCGCGCGCGGCTGAAGTCGGCGGCGTCCAGGGTGCACCCGCTCAGCCGGAAGTCGACGAGCGTGGCTCGCTGCAGGTCGATCGACATCCCCGGCCAGTAGCCCGCCGCGTCGTGGCTCAGGTGCGTCTTGAGCAGCTCCTGCACGGCCAGCCGGACGAGGAGTTCACCCTCCTCGGGGTCGTGGTCCAGATCGCGTGCCGCAGTGCCCTTGAGCCCGACGACCGGGGCCTTGAACGGCATCCGCAGGTAGGCGCACAGCACGTTCACGATCGTCTGGCGCTGCTTCGGGTTGTCCTGCCCGAGCCGCTCCAGCGCGTAGAGCCCGCCGAACCGCACCGGCGCCTTGTCGCTGCCGAGCTGTTCGACGGCCTTCGTGTAGAGCTCGGTGACCCGGCGCTCCTCGAGGTCGCGTTCGGTCACGCCCGCGACGCGGGTCGTCTCGGCGAGCTGCAGCTCCATCGTGCGCTGGCGGCGCGTCGCCAGCCACAGCGCGCACACGCCGCCCGCACCCGCGCCGATACCGAACGCCGTCTTGACGGCGTCGATGCGCACCGGCGCGTCCGGCGACCCGGACCAGCCCAGCAGCAGCCAGAGCAGCCCGGCCGTGACGACCGCGACCACCCCGGCGGCCGCGGCCACCCACCGCCACTTCAGGAGGGGCAAGGCTTTAGACGGCGCCGTACTGGCGGTCACCCGCGTCGCCGAGGCCCGGGACGATGAAGCCCGAGTCGTTGAGGCGCTCGTCGATGCTGGCGGTGACGACGCGGACGGGCAGGCCGGTCTTTTCCAGGTGGGCCAAGCCTTCCGGCGCGGCCAGGGCGCAGATGGCCGTGACGTCGTCGGCGCCGCGATCGGTGAGCAGCCGGATCGTGTACTCCATCGAGCCGCCGGTGGCGAGCATCGGGTCGAGCACCAGCACCGGCCGGTCGGCGAGCGATTCCGGCAGTGATTCGAGGTACGGCGTCGGCTTCAGCGTCTCCTCGTCGCGCGCGAGGCCGACGAAGCCCATCTGCGCGTCCGGGATCAGCTTGTGCGCCTGGTCGGCCATGCCGAGGCCGGCCCGCAGCACCGGGACGAGCAACGGCGGCTTGGCCAGCTTGTAGCCCTCGGTGCGCGCGACCGGCGTGTGGATCCGCTCGGTCTTGACCGGCACGTCGCGCGTGGCTTCGTAGACCAGCATGACGGTCAGCTCGTGCAGCGCGGCCCGGAACGCGGCGCTGTCCGTGCGCGCGTCGCGCATCGTGGAGAGCCGGGCCTTCGCGAGGGGGTGATCGACGACGTGCACATCCATGCGGGTCAATCTAGCCGTCCCGCGAACCTTTTCACCCAGCCGCGCTGCCAGGGCGTTTCGACGGCACGTTCGTTGTAGTGCTCACGCACCCAGGCGACGGCTTGATCCTCGCGGACGCCGGAGAGGATGGCCAGGCAGGCCATCACCGTGCCGGTCCGGCCGGCGCCGCCGTAGCAGGCGACTTCGACGGTTTCGGTCTTGGCTCGTTCGTGGAGGGCCGTGATCTGCCGGCGTGCTTCGGCGGGCTTGACGGGCAGCAGGAAGTCCGGCCAGGTGACCCATTCGTGCGGCCAGGTGATGCCGCCGCCGTGCTTGCGCCGCAACCGGCTCGTCCCCAGGTACAGCCCGAAGTCCGGCTCGCTTTCGTCCGGCCGCGGCCGACCCAGCCCGCGGCCGCGGACCCGGACGCCGTCCGGGAATTCCACTGTTGTCGACCCCATCGGGTCAGTGTCCTCCGGAAGATGGACACGCAGGGTGGTTTTCGCCGCTAAGCTCCGCCGGGTGAGCGAACTGACGCCCGACCAGATGAGGGCTTCCGACGCGGACCGCGAGCGCGTCGCGCAGGTGCTGCACAACGCCCTTTCGGAAGGGCGGATCACCGTCAACGAGCTGGAAGAGCGGCTCACGACGGTCTACGCGGCGAAAACCGTCGGGGAGCTCAAGCCGGTGACGGCCGACCTCCCGAGTTCTTCCGCCACTCTCGAACCGGCGCCGACGCGGGCCTTGGGCTTCCCGGACCAGCGCATCGGCGGCCACCCGGGTTCCCCGGTGTCGATCGGCGTGCTGTCGGGAGCGGTCCGCAAGGGCAGCTGGGTCCTCCCACCCCAGCACAACAGCTTCGCCTTCTGGGGCGGCGCGGAGATCGACCTGCGCCAGGCCCGGTTCGCCGACCGCAACTGCACGATCACCGCGGTCGCGATCATGGGCGGCATCCAGATCACGGTCCCGGACGACATCAACGTCGACGTGACGGGCATCGGGTTCATGGGCGGGTTCGTGCTGGAGGACAAGTCCGGGGCTCCGCCGGCCCCGGCGACAGCTCCGACGGTGAAGATCAACGGGTTGGCTTTCTGGGGCGGGGTGGTCGTGTACCGAAAACCGGCGAAGCGGTCGGAACCGCCGCAGATCGAGGGGGACTGACGCTAGCGTGGCACCATGCGATCTCTTGCTCGGATCATCACGGCCGGCTTCTTCGTCTCGGCGGCCGTCCTGACGCTCGTGCCCGTGTCCTCCGCGGCCCAACCCGGCTGGTGCTCGGACAGCGACGGGCCCTGCACCGTGTCCGCGCCGGCTGCCGCTGCCCCCGACGGCTGGTGTGTGCTTCCCGGGTCGGACATCTGCCGTCGATATTGACCCTCGCCACCTGGGGCGTAACACAGGGTGACCCGCCTCCGGACGCCGCGCGCTGTCGGGACCGCACTGTCGGACCCGCCGCCTAGACTCAGCCCCATGACAGCCACGACCAGCACGTCAGCGGCGCCGGCCACCCCGGCACCGCTGGTGGACGCGACTCGCGACGACGCGAGCCTGCGCCGCTTCCTGCTCGGGCTGCCCGGTGTCGACCAGGTCGGCGTCGAGCAGCGCGCGGCGGGCCTCGGCACGCGCAGCATCAAGAAGGACGCCAAGCGGTGGGCCATCGACACCGCCATCTCCATGGTCGATCTGACCACCCTGGAGGGCGCCGACACCCGCGGCAAGGTCCGGGCGCTCGCCGCGAAGGCCGTCCGTCCCGACCCGGAACGCCAGGACACCCCGCGCGTCGCCGCCGTCTGCGTGTACCCGGACATGGTCGCCACCGCCGTCGAAGCGCTCAAGGGCAGCGGCGTGCACGTCGCCAGCGTCGCGACCGGCTTCCCCGCCGGGCGCACGAGCCGCGAGATCAAGCTGGCCGACACCAAGATCGCCGTCGACGCCGGCGCGCACGAGGTCGACATGGTGATCGACCGCGGCGCGTTCCTCGAGGGCCGCTACATGGACGTCTTCGAGGAGATCCAGGCCATCAAGGCCGCCTGCGGCGACGCCCACCTGAAGGTCATCCTCGAGACCGGCGAGCTGGCGACCTACGACAATGTGCGGCGCGCGTCGTGGCTGGCGCTGCTGGCCGGCGGGGACTTCATCAAGACGTCCACCGGCAAGGTCTCCCCCGCCGCGACGCTGCCGGTCACCCACATCATGCTGCAGGCCGTCCACGACTGGCACGTCCAAACCGGCGAGCTCCGCGGCGTCAAGCCGGCCGGCGGCATCCGGACGACGAAGGACGCGATCAAGTACCTGGTCGCGGTGCACGAGGTCGCCGGCGAGCAGTGGCTGGTCCCGGACCTCTTCCGCTTCGGCGCGTCCAGCCTGCTCAACGACCTGCTGCTGCAGCGCCGCACCCAGGTGGACGGCCACTACAGCGGCCCCGACTACGTGACGGTGGACTGATGCCTGTTTTCGAGTACGCACCGGCGCCGGAGTCGCGCGCCATCGCGAACCTGAAGGACTCCTACAAGCCGTTCATCAACGGCGAATTCGTCGACGGCTCGGGTGAGCCGCTCAAGACGATCAACCCGGCCACCGAAGAGGTCCTGGCCGAGGTCGGCACCGCGTCGAAGTCCGATGTGGACACCGCGGTCAAGGCCGCGCGCAAGGCTTACGACTCGGTCTGGTCGAAGATGCCGGGCACCGAGCGCGCCAAGTACCTCTTCCGCATCGCGCGGCTGATCCAGGAACGCTCGCGCGAGCTGGCGGTGCTGGAGAGCCTGGACAACGGCAAGCCGATCAAGGAGTCGCGCGACTCCGACGTCCCGACGGCGGCGGCGCACTTCTTCTACCACGCGGGCTGGGCCGACAAGCTGG
The DNA here is from genome assembly GCF_040682775.1 of Amycolatopsis sp. NPDC051106. NCBI lineage: Bacteria > Bacillati > Actinomycetota > Actinomycetes > Pseudonocardiales > Pseudonocardiaceae > Amycolatopsis > Amycolatopsis sp. NPDC051106. Next base: position 27,046 of record NZ_JBFBBQ010000019.1, read on the forward strand.
AGTACGCGGGGTACGGCCCGAACCCGCGGCCGCTGGGCGTCGCGGGCCAGATCATCCCCTGGAACTTCCCGCTGCTGATGCTGGCCTGGAAGATCGCGCCGGCGCTGGCCACCGGCAACACCGTCGTGCTGAAGCCGGCCGAGACGACGCCGCTGACCGCGCTGGTGTTCGCCGACATCTGCCGGCAGGCGGAGCTGCCGCCGGGCGTGGTGAACATCCTCCCGGGCGCCGGCGACATCGGCGCGTCCATTGTGGACCACGCCGGGATCGACAAGATCGCCTTCACCGGCTCGACCGAGGTCGGCAAGGCGATCCAGCGCCAGGTCGCGGGCACGCCGAAGAAGCTGACGCTGGAGCTGGGCGGCAAGGCCGCGAACATCGTGTTCGAGGACGCGCCGCTCGACCAGGCCGTCGAAGGCATCGTCAACGGCATCTTCTTCAACCAGGGCCACGTCTGCTGCGCGGGCTCGCGGCTGCTGGTGCAGGAGTCCATCGCCGAAGAGGTGCTGGAGAAGCTCCGCTACCGCGTCTCGACGCTGCGCGTCGGCGACCCGCTCGACAAGAACACCGACGTCGGCGCGATCAACTCGGCCGAGCAGCTGGCGAAGATCCGCGGGCTCGTCGAGTCCGGGGACGCCGAGGGCGCGCAGCGCTGGACCAGCCCGTGCCCGATGCCGGACCGCGGGTTCTTCTTCGCCCCGACGGTGTTCGCGAACGTCCACCAGTCGATGCGGATCGCGCGCGAGGAGATCTTCGGCCCGGTGCTGTCGGTGCTGACGTTCCGCACGCCGGACGAGGCCGTCGCGAAGGCCAACAACACGCCGTACGGGCTTTCGGCCGGCATCTGGACCGAAAAGGGCTCCCGGATCCTGTGGATGGCGAACCAGCTGCGCGCGGGCGTGGTCTGGGCCAACACCTTCAACCGCTTCGACCCCACCGCCCCCTTCGGCGGCTACCAGGAATCCGGCTTCGGGCGCGAAGGCGGCCGCACCGGGCTGGAGGCGTACCTGAATGTCTGACCGGATTTCCGTCGCGAAGACGTACAAGCTCTACATCGGCGGCAAGTTCCCGCGTTCGGAGTCCGGCCGGGTGTACCCGGTGACGGACGCGAAGGGCAAGTTCCTGGCGAACGCGGCGCACGCGTCCCGCAAGGACGTCCGCGACGCGGTGGTGGCGGCCCGCAAGGCGTTCCCGGGCTGGTCGGCGGCGACGGCGTACAACCGCGGCCAGGTGCTCTACCGGGTGGCCGAGGTGCTGGAAGGTCGTCGCGACCAGTTCATCGCGGAGGTTTCGGCGTCCGAGGGCCTGGCGGCGAAGAAGGCCGAGTCCCTTGTGGACGCCGCGATCGACCGCTGGGTCTGGTACGCGGGCTGGACGGACAAGATCGCCTCCGTCCTCGGGTCGGCCAACCCGGTCGCGGGGCCGTACTTCTCGTTCACGATGCCGGAGCCGACCGGCGTGGTGGGCGTCCTGGCACCACAGGGGTCGTCGTTGCTGGGCCTGGTCGAGGTCCTGGCCCCGGTCCTGGCCACGGGCTCGACGGCGGTGGTGGTGTCGAGCGCGGAGAGGCCCCTCCCGGCGATCACGCTGTCGGAGGTCCTGGCGACGTCGGACGTCCCGGGCGGAGTGGCGAACATCCTGACGGGGCGGGCAGCGGAGCTGGGTCCGTGGCTGGCATCCCACGGAGACGTCAACGCGCTGGACCCGACTGGCGCTGCGCTGGACGACCGCCCGGGCTTGGCCCGCGAAGCGGCGAACACGGTGAAGCGGGTGCTGACGGTCCCGGCGGCGGAGCCGGACTGGACAGCGGCGCCGGACCTGACCCGGGTGCGGCGTTACCTGGAGGCGAAGACGGTCTGGCACCCGCTGGGCGTCTGAAAGCAGTAACCAAGACAGCCACTGGGCATAGTGGTAACCTCCCGGTCACGCAGCGACACGGGAGGGACGCTGGTGGCCGATCAACCGCGTTGGGGTTTCGAGGAGTACAAGGACTGGGACGACGAACCGGCGGCGCCGGCCCCCGAGGCGCCGCCGGAGGACGAGCCGACGCTGAACGGAACCGATCCGGACGGCGTCGTCGAGGTCCTCGTCACGGCGAACGCGGAGATCGCCGCAGTCCGGCTCTCCCGTGACTGGCGCAGAGCCCTCGATCCCCGCGCTCTCGATGGCGCCGTGCTGGCCGCGGCGAACACGGCGACCATGCGAGCGCTCGCGAAGAGCGTGGAAGAAAACCCGATCGAGCCGTCCGGCGACGCCGAAGGCACTCGACCCGCGGAAACCGGCCGGCTCAGCACCGCCGACGTGCAACGGCTCCTCGACAGCGTCCACCAGGAGCTCGCGGGATTCACCCGGAAGCTGGCATCCGTGGTCGACCGCCCGGCTGAAGTGGAAAGCTCCGGCCGTCACGTGCGAGGAACGGCCGAGCGTGGCCACTTCACGACCCTGACCATCGACCCCTTGTGGGCAGGGCAGGTACGGCACACGGAGATCGAAAGCGAACTGACCGAGGTGCTGCGCGAACTCCATTCCGCCAGCACGCCCGGCGAGCTGGCGGCGGGTCCGCAGGGCCCCGCGGTCGCGGAACTCATGGACCTCGCCCGCGATCCGGAGCTGCTCATGCGCCGGCTGGGCATGCCGAGCAGCTGAGCGCCGACCACCAGGGGAGACACCGGAAATGGATCTGAAGACGGCCGTCGACGCCTTGCGCTCGGACGCCAGGACCTGGGACGGCGCCGGCCAGGCCCTCGACGGGCCCAAACAGGCGATCGGCGGTCTGGGCCTCACCCCCAGCGATGTGATGATGTACGGAGTCGACAAGGGGATCGACAAGACCTACGCCTCCGCCCAGAACGCGTTGCTGAACATGCTCGGCCAAGCCGCCGAGAACTTCCACAACCTCGCCGGGGCACTGCGCCACGCGGCTGACCTGTACGACGAGACAGAAGCCGCCCACCAGCAGCGCATCCAGCGCGCGTCCGGTCACTGATCGAGCAAGGGGCACGAGAAGCGTGACGAGTACCGCGATCCAGCAGAGCACCGGCACGTTCCACGAGCTGGAACAGAAGATCCTGGAGTTCATCAACAAGGTCAACGACACGCTGGACTGGGTTCCCGGCTTCTTGTCCGACCTGATCCAGCCGATCAAAGACGGCATGGCCTTTCTACAGCAGAAGGCCAAGGAGTTCTGGGACCGGGTGAACCAGCTGATCGACCAGCCGGGTAACCCGGACCGGCTCCACCAGGTCGGGGCCGACTGGGTGGCGAAGGTCGGCAACGTGGTCGGCGACATCTCCGGTGACATCGCGCTGGACAAGCTCCAGGCCAACCTGGACTGGCAAGGGCGTGGCGCCGAGGCGTACAAAGCCACGGTGCCCGCTCAGGTCGGCGGGCTCAACTCCGTCAAGGACCTGGCCAACCAGCTGAGGAGTTCGCTGGACAACCTCGCCAACGGCATCGACACGTTCTGGGTGGCCATGGGCGTCGCCGGTGGCGTCTTCGTGGCCGGCGCGATCGGCGCGATCGCGGCCGCGTGCACCGTGGTGGGCATCCCCGCCGCCATCGCCGCGATCGCCACGGCTGCCGGCGTCGCCATCGGCCTGGTCACCACGGCCATCGTCTCGGTGATGTCGCTGATGAACACCATCTCGACCGAGCAGAATACCATCGCGCAGAAGGTGCACGACCTCGGTGACCAGTGGGCGAAGTCGAATGTCGGGGCCATGCAGGAAAAGTCCGACTGGCACGTGATGCAGTGACCGCCTTCGAGCCGGCCAGGCGAAGCACGGCAACGGTCCCCGTCACGGGCTGGGTGGCCGTGGTCTCGGCGCTGGTCAGCTGGGTCGCGTTGATCTGGCTGGGCGTAACCGCACCGACGCATACGCATCCGCTGGCCTACTTCGGCCTGATCTTCCTCGGCGCGGGCGGCTTCGCCCTGCTCATCGCGGGGTCGAGCGACTTGACGGCACGCTCGCGCTCGGTCGCCGGACGGCTGACGACGTCGTTCGTGACCGGCGTTCGCAACCTCGTCCTGGCGATGTGGTGCTGCACGCTCGTGACGGACTTCCTGGGCTGCCTGATCATCCTGGGCACCGGCGGTCGCGGGGGCACCGCTCCGGTCACCGCGGGCATGGTGGTCGCGGTGTTCGTGATCACCGTGGTCACTGCCGTCGTCGGCGGCGTGACGTCCTTCTCCGTCCGACGGGCCTACCGTCTCGGCTGAGTGCGCGCTAGCTCATCGTCACCGAGAAGTCCGTCAGCGTGAACCTCGCCTTGCCCCCACCCGTCGAGCAGAACTCGATCCCGTAGCCGATCTGGTTCACCGTCGGGTTGGGCGGGATGAACCCCTTGCCGATCGCGAACGCGATCATCGCCTTCAGATCCAGGCTTCCCGAGTACTGCGTCGACCGCGAAACGAACGCCACGTACCCGTCGTCGTCCGCCCACACGTCGTACGTGGAGCCGTCCGCCGTGTACGTCGTCAGCTTGTCGCCGGACGGCTGCTGCTTGAGGTTCTCCGTCCACACCATCAGCTCGCTGACGCCGGCTCCGTCGCCCACTCCGTTCAGCCACAGGTCGTACGCCACGTCGTAGATGCCCACGCCCGGGCCGCGGCCGGCGAACGTCGTCTTGATCACCGAATAGTCGTTGAACGGTTTTCCGTTCTGGTCATTGATGTCCTTGTGCACATTCGGATAGGTTTTCACCGACGTCGAATCGGGTTGGGTGGATTCGACGTACCAGTTGTCGTAGGCGCACGCGCGCAGCGTTTCCGGGCCCGCCTCGTCCGCGTTCCACATGTTGTTGTGGACGTAGTAGCCGCCGTCCGACCAGCCGCCGTCGGGGTCGGTCGTCGTGAACTCCGGGCTGCGGCAGCCGCGCACCGGTGTCGTCGACGGAGGCGTCGGAGTCGGTACCACCGCAGGAGAAGACGTCGCCGGCGAGACCGAAGTCGCCGGCGAGAGGGACGTACTCGGCGACGTCGTCGAGGGGGCCGCCGGGGCCGGGGCCGCGGCGCCGCCGACCGGGCCGTCACCGCAGCCGGCGACCACCAGGAAGGGAATCGTCAACACCACGGCCAGCATTCTTCGTCGCATTTTCCCGCCCGCAACCCGAATTCGGCAGAACGAGGCGGAACCCTAACACGGAAAACCGGGAAATCAGCCGTGGTCGTCCGCCGGATCCAGGTCGTCCGAAGTGATCGGGCGGCCCGGCAGCTCGGTGCCCGGGCGCGCGCTGAGCCCGTCGATCATGATCCCGACACAACGGCGTGCCGCCATCTCGGCCACCTCCGGAGCCTTCGCCCGCACCTGCCGCAGCAGGGTCGCGAAGAGGATGGCGATGTCGCCGGCGCCGACGTCCGGGCGCAGTTTGCCCTCGGCCTGGGCACCGCGGACGAAGTCTTCCACCACCGCCAGGATCTCGTCGCGCAGGCGCCGGACCTCCGGGTCGCCCTTGAGGATCACCAGCGCCCGGTGCGACACCATCGCCAGCTGGATGCTCAGCTGCAGCTCCACCGACTGCCGCAGCAGCCGCTCCAGCGCGCGCCACGGCGACGTCTCCTCGGCGGCGATCGTGCGGGCGTCGATCAGCACCCGCTCGAAGTTGTCCATCGCGACCGCGCGGACCAGCGCGTCCCGGTCCGGGAACCGGCGGTACAGCGTGCCGACGCCGACGCCGGCCGCGCGGGCGATCTCCTCCATCGGCACCTCGGGACCGGAAACGGCGAAGATGGTCTTCGCGGCGGCCAGGATCTGGTCGCGGTTGCGCCGCGCGTCCGCCCGCAGGGTGGTCTCGGGGTCTGCCGTCATGCCGTTCGCCTCTCGCTGGATCGCGCGGGGTGATTCTCGCATGGTCAAGCGGCCACACACTCGAACTCAAGTGAGTCACCCGTTAGCTAGTGGACGACTTCCCTCCACTTCGGTACCTTGGGTCGTAGAACCGGAATGTAATCCTCCGCATACTGTTAGTCCGTTTTAGGGGGCCCGAAATGACCGAAGTCGCCGATCCCACCACGAAGGACGAAGTCTTCCCGCTGGAGCGCACCTGCCCGTTCGCCCCGCCGGCGGCGTACGAGAGGCTGCGCGAAGCGGGGCCGGTCCAGCGCGTCGAGCTGCAGTCCGGCCAGGAGGCGTGGGCGATCACCCGGCTCGAGGACGTCCGGCAGATGCTCACCGACCCGCGGTTCAGCTCCGACCGGTTCAACCCCGGCTTCCCGTTCCTGACCAAGCAGGGGCGCCCGGTCCGGCGGACCAACTTCACCGCGTCGCTGATCAACATGGACCCGCCGCAGCACGGCGCGGCGCGCCGCGAGGTCGTGGGCGAGTTCACGGTCAAGCGGATGAAGGCGCTGCAGCCGCGGATCCAGCAGATCGTCGACGAGCACATCGACGCGATCCTGGCCGGCCAGAAGCCCGCCGACCTGGTCACCGCGCTCAGCCTGCCGGTGCCGTCGCTGGTCATCTGCGAACTGCTCGGCGTCCCGTACGCCGACCACGACTTCTTCCAGGTCCGCAGCTCGACCCTGCTCAACCGGGACGTCGACCAGGACACCCGCGTCAAGGCCGTCGACGAGCTGCAGGAGTACCTCGACCAGCTGGTCACCAAGAAGGAGACCGACCCGGCCGACGACCTGCTCAGCCGCCAGATCGCCAAGCAGCGCGAAGAGCACGGCGAAGCCGACCACGACTCGCTCGTGTCGCTGGCGTTCCTGCTGCTCATCGCCGGCCACGAGACGACGGCGAACATGATTTCGCTCGGCACCGTCGCGCTGCTGGAGAACCCGGACCAGCTCGAACTGATCAAGAACGACCCCGGCAAGACGCTCGACGCCGTCGAGGAGCTGCTCCGGTACTTCACGATCGCCGAGTTCGCGACCTCGCGCGTCGCCACCGAGGACCTCGAGATCGGCGGGCAGCTGATCCGCGAAGGCGAGGGCGTGCTCGGGCTGAGCTACTCCGGCAACCGCGACCCGGAGGCGTTCGACAGCCCGGACGAGCTGGACATCGAGCGCGGCGCGCGCCACCACGTCGCGTTCGGGTTCGGCCCGCACCAGTGCCTCGGGCAGAACCTGGCCCGGATGGAACTGCAGATCGTCTTCGACACGCTCTTCCGCCGCATCCCGGAGCTGAAGCTGGCCGTACCCGTCGACCAGCTGCCCTTCAAGCACGACTCGTCGATCTTCGGCCTCTACTGCCTGCCCGTCACCTGGTGAGGAGAACGCCATGACCGCGGTCCACGAATTTCCGATGACCCGCACGTGCCCGTTCGCGCCGCCGCCGGCGTACGAGGAGATCCGGGAGAAGGACGCGGTCACGCGGGTCCGGCTGCCCGACGGCGGCCAGGCCTGGGTGGTCACCCGGCACGAGGACGTCCGGACCGTGCTGAACGACCGGCGGTTCAGCGCCGACCGCCAGCACCCGGACTTCCCGCAGCTGGTCAAGGGCGGCTTCCGCCGGCAGGGCGACGAGCGCACCATGATCACCATGGACGCGCCCGAGCACGGGCCGGCCCGCAAGGCCGTGCTCGGCGAGTTCACCGTGCGCCGGATGGAGGCGCTGCGGCCGCGGATCCAGGAGATCGTGGACGGGCAGATCGACGCGCTGCTGGCCGGGCCGAAGCCGGGTGACCTGGTCGAGACACTGTCGCTGCCGGTGCCGTCGCTGGTGATCTGCGAGATGCTCGGCGTGCCGTACGCCGAGCACGACTTCTTCCAGGAACACACGGCGAAGCTGATCAAGCGCTCGACGACGCCGGAAGAGCGGCGGGCGGCGTTCGACACCATCCGCGGCTACATGGAAGACCTCATCGCGGAGAAGGAGGCGAACCCGCCGGACGACCTGCTCGGCCGGCAGATCGTCAAGCTCCGCGAGGACGGCACCTACCGGCGCGCTTCCCTGGCCGCGACGGGGTTCCTGCTGCTGGTGGCGGGCCACGAGACGACGGCGAACATGATCTCGCTGTCCACCGTGGCGTTCCTCCGCAACCCGAAGCAGCTCGCGGCGATCCAGGCCGACCCGGGCAAGACGCTCGACGCCGTCGAGGAGATGCTGCGCTACTGGACGATCGTCGACGCGGCCACGGCGCGCCTGTGCGTCGAGGACGTCGAAGTCGGCGGGCAGCTGATCCGGGCCGGGGAAGGCGTGCTGGCGCTGGGTTACGCGGCGAACCGCGACCCGCGGGCGTTCGAGAACGCCGACGAGCTGGACATCGAGCGCGGTGCCCGCCACCACGTCGCGTTCGGCTTCGGCCCGCACCAGTGCCTCGGCCAGAACCTGGCCCGGATGGAACTGCAGATCGTCTTCGACACGCTCTTCCGGCGGGTGCCTTCCCTCGAGCTGGCCGCTCCGGTGGACGACCTGGCGTTCAAGGACGACGCGAACATCTACGGCCTGTACCGGCTGCCGGTGACCTGGTAGAGATCGAACTGCCATCCCACCACAGGAGAGAAGAACCATGAAGATCATCGCGGACACCGGCAAGTGCGTCGGCGCCGGTCAGTGCGTGCTGACCGAGCCCGAGCTGTTCGACCAGAGCGAAGACGACGGCACGGTCATCGTCCTGAACGAGACGCCCGAGGGTGCGCTGGTCGAGAAAGCCCGCGAAGCGGTGCACGTCTGCCCCAGCCAGGCCCTCTCCCTGCAGGAGTAGCGCCCGCACGACGCACGCCGTGGGTGGTGAGCCGGGTTGGTCCCGGTTCACCACCCACGGCTTTTTTGCGCTCGCACGCGTAACAAGGGGTGCTCGACCGCCGATCAGCACAGCTACAACACCGGCGAGGAGGGCATGGATGTCAGGGGGCTACGAGGTCGATCCGGAACGGATGAGGTCGCTCATCGCCACCTTGGAACGGGCCCGGGAGCGGATGACCAGCGCGGGCAACGCGCTGAAAGACGCTTCCGCCCGCGATCTGGGCAGCCACGACATCGACGCGGCCGGCGGCCGGTTCCGGGACCGCTGGGAGTACGGCATCGCCAAGATCGGCGCCTTCTCCGGAACTGTCGCCGAAGGACTGACGCAGGCCGAGCGGGTCTACGCCGAAACGGAGCAGAAGGTCGCCGGCGCGCTCGACCGCGGTCAGGTCGGGTCGGCCCCGCCGGCGCGCGCCGGCGAGTCGGAGATCTGCGACCGGCTCGACGGGAGAACGGCGTGACCTGGGAGCAGCTCGAAGACGCCGTTTCCCCGGTGGGGAGCGCGGACTACCCGGCGCTGGGGTTCGATCCCGCCCCGGGCGCGGTCGCGGGGGTCGAAGAGATCGCCGGCACGCTGAGCGCGGTCGCCGCCGAGCTGGACCGGGCCTGCGACGAACTGACCGGGGTCGGGAAGTCCGGCGGCTTCTGGGAAGGCGACGGCGCCGACGCCTTCCGCGAGACCGTCGGCAAGGTCCCCGGCTACCTGGACCAGGCGCACCGCTCGCTCGCGGGTGCCGCGGGCACGCTCAGCGGCTGGGCCGACGACCTCTCCGCGCTGCAACGGCACGCCGTCGACCTGGAAACCCGGGCGGAGACAGCGCAAGCCCAGCTGACGACGGCGCAGGCCAACCCCCACCTGCGGCTCGCCGGGCAGGTGTTCACCGACCCGGCCGAGCTCCAGCGGGCCGAGGCGGCCCTCGGCCGCGCCCAGCACGAGTTGACCGAGGCCCAGCACGGACTAGACGCGCTGCGGGCGGACGCGAAGCGCCTGCGGGCCCAGCACCGGGAACTGGCGGGACAGGTCGCTGCCGCGCTGCGCAAGGCCACCGACGAGGCCCCGGAGGAGCCGGGCTGGCTCGACAAGATCGGCGACGCGGTCGGCAAGATGGTCGACGGCGTCAAGGACCTGGCCGGCAAGGCGTGGAAGTGGACACAGCAGCACGCCGACCTCATCGCCACGATCGGCGACGCGCTGTCGAAGGTCGGCAGCGTGCTGGGAGTGGTGGCCATCGCCACCTCCTGGATCCCGGGGGTCAACGCGGTCACCGCAGCGGCCGCGGTCGGCGTCAGCGCGGCCGCGGTGGGAACGAAACTGCTGGCCAAAGCCGCCGGCGCCGACGTGTCCTGGGGCGGCATCGGCATGGACGCGATCGGGATCATCCCGGCGGGGAAGACCGTGGCCACCGTCGGAAAGATAGGCGAACTGAAGAACCTGGCCGGTCTCAAGAGTGCGGCCTTCCAGGCAGGGAAAGGCGCCGTGCTCGCGAAAGCCGAACGATTCCGGCCGGGCATCACCCAGATGCCCGTCATCGGGCAGAAAGTCGTCGAGCTGGGTGGCGAGAGCTTCGCGCCCATCACCGTGAAAGAGCTGGTCACCGGCCGGAACGCGGCGATCGAGCAAGCCGCGAAGTACAGCCACGCCGGCGCGGTCAACCTGCTTCCCGGCATCAAGCTGGATCCGTTCAGCCCCGCTGGGATCGCCACCGGTGTCGGAGTCGGCTCAGCGAAAGGCGTGCTGGTAGGCGGGACGAAGGACTTCGTCACGGACAAGATCGGCGACCACCGGTAGTGGCCGTCCCGGAGTTCTCCCTGGTCCTGCCCACCGGGTTCATCACGCTGCCCGCGGCCGAGCTCGACGAGCCGGGGTTCCGCGCTCTGGCCGCCGAAGTGGCGGCCCGGTTCGGTCTGGCGGGCGAACTCGACCAGGGGCTCGCCGAGACGACCGTCATGCTGGCCACGACCGCCGCGGCTGCCCGGGCCGGCGGGTCCGGCTACACCACCGCCGGGTTCTTCCGGTCCCCCGATGATCCGGACCGGCCGATCATGGTGCTGGTCAGCTGCTTCTTCCTGGAGGCCGGGCACCCGTCGACCGCCGTCGCGATCACCGGCTTGCGGCAGGTGCACGAAGCGACCGCGACCGGGCCGGTGGACGTCGTCGAGCTGCCGGCCGGCCCGGCGGTGCTCGTGCAGTCCGTCACGCACAGCGGCGTCCCGGCCGGTGCGGGCACCGTGCGGATCACCCAGCACGGGATCACCGCGTGGATCCCCGGCCCCGCCGGGGTTCTCGGGCTCGCCGTCACCAGTAACAACACCGAGGACTGGGCGCACGTCGCCGGGCTGGCCCGCGGGATCTTCGACACCTTCGCGTGGGCCCGCGCCGGGTGAGCCGGAGCTCACCCGGCGCCGGGTGTCACGAAAGGCGCAGGGTCGTTTCGGGGTGGAAGGCGTGGGTCTCGCCTTCGCCGCGCAGGCCCACCCGGACGTTGTCGCCCATCCGGGGCGGCGTGCGGCCGTCGACGCGGACGACGAAACGGTCGTCGCCCACCTTGCCATGCAGGTACGCGTCCGCGCCCAGCTCCTCGACCAGCTCCACCACCAGCTCGAAGCCGCCTTCGGAGACCAGCTGCAGCGACTCCGGGCGCACGCCGAAGACCACCTCGCGCAGGTCCCCGGCCGCGGACACCACCGATCGCGGCAGCGGCAGCACGACGTCGCCGAGCTGGACGCCGCCCTCGGTCAGCGGCAACGTCGCCAGGTTCATCGCCGGTGACCCGATGAAGCCCGCCACGAACGAGTTCGTCGGGTTCTCGTACAGCTCCCGCGGGGTCGCGCACTGCTGCAGGACGCCGTCTTTCAAAACAGCCACCCGGTCGCCCATCGTCATCGCCTCGACCTGGTCGTGCGTGACGTAGATCGTCGTCGTCCGGAGCCGGCGTTGCAGCTGAGCGATGTTCGCCCGGGTCTCCACCCGCAGCTTCGCGTCCAGATTGGACAGTGGCTCGTCCATCAGGAACACGCTGGGCTCGCGCACGATCGCCCGGCCCATCGCGACGCGCTGCCGCTGGCCTCCCGACAGCGCCTTCGGCTTGCGGTCCAGGAACTTGGTCAGGTCCAGCATCTTGGCCGCTTCGCCGACCTTGGCCGCGATGTCCGAAGAGGACAGCCCACGCAGCTTCAGCGCGAAGCCCATGTTGTCGGCCACCGTCATGTGCGGGTACAGCGCGTAGGACTGGAACACCATCGCGATGTCCCGGTCCTTCGGCGGCAGGTTCGTGACGTCGCGCTCGCCGATGTGGATGGCGCCCTCGTCGACGTCCTCCAGCCCGGCGAGCATCCGCAGTGCCGTCGACTTGCCCGAGCCCGACGGCCCGACCAGGACCAGGAACTCGCCGTCCGGCACCGCCAGGTCGAGCTTGTCGACCGCCCGCACCTCGTGCGTGCCGGGGTAGATCCGCGACGCCTTTTCGTAGCTGACACCCGCCATGACTACTTCACCGCTCCCATCGACAGACCCCGGACGAGGTGGTTCTGCGCGATCCAGCCGACGATCATCACCGGCAGCGAGGCCAGCAGCGCGGCGGCGGAAAGCTGGGCCCAGTACAGGCCCTCACTGGTGATGAACCCGACGAGGAACACCGGCACGGTGCCGGCGCGCGCCGCCGTCAGGTTGACCGCGTAGAAGAACTCGGTCCAGGAGAAGATCACGCAGATCAGCGCGGTCGCCGCGATCCCGGGCGCGACCACCGGCATGATGATCTTCCGCAGCAACGTCGGCAGGTTCGCGCCGTCGATCCGGCCGGCCTCGATCATCTCGTGCGGCACCTCGAGGAAGAACGACCGCATCATCCAGATGGCCAGCGGAAGGTTCATCGACGTGTAGAGGATGACCAGCGCCCACACCGTGTCCAGCAGCTCGGTGTTCTGCGAAATGATGTACAGCGGGATGATCGCCGCCACGATCGGCAGCATCTTCGTCGAGAGGAAGAAGCCGAGCGCGTTCGACGTCTTCTTCACCGGCGCCAGCGACAGCGCGTACGCCGCCGGGATGCCGAGGATGAGCACCAGCAGTGTCGAAAGCACCGTGACGAACGCGGAGTTCGACAGGTAGGGCAGGAACCCGCCCTTCAGCACGTTGGCGATCTGGTCGAACGTCGGGCTGAAGAACAGCTTCGGCGGGTCGGTGTAGGCGTCGGCCTCCTGCTTGAACGCCGTGAGGATCATCCACAGCAGCGGGAAGACGAACAGGATCGCGATCACCCAGGTGACGGCGGTGAGCGCGCCCGGGCCGAACTTGCGCTTCGGCTTGCGGGCCGGGGGTGCGGTGGCGGCCGCCGACGGGCGGGTTTCGAGGGTGGTCATTTGATGCCTCCGTCCACCGAGAAGGTCCGGAACATCAAGCGCAGCGCGAACGTCGCGACGATCATCGTCAGGATCACGACGATCACGCCCATCGCCGACGACTGGCCGACGTCGAAGCCCTCGAACGCGCGCTGGTAGATGTAGTACGGCAGGTTGGTGCTGGCCGTGCCCGGTCCGCCCTGCGTCATCAGGAAGATCGCGTCGAAGCTGTTCACGATGTAGATCGCGCCCAGCAGCGTCGCCAGCTGCAGGAACCGGGACAGGTGCGGCAGCGTGATCGAGGCGAACGTCCGCCACCGGCTCGCACCGTCCACAGAGGCCGCTTCGAGGACCTCTTTGGACTGGCTCTGCAGGCCGGCCAGGATGAGCAGCATCATGAACGGCGTCCACTGCCACACGATCTGCGCCATCACCGCGGCCAGCGGGAACTCCGAAAGCCAGTCGACGTCGGTGCCGAAGACGAAGTGCAGCAACCCGTAGGTCGGGTCGAAGACCGTCGTCTTCCACAGCAGCGCGCCGGCCGCCGGCAAGATCAGGAACGGCGTGATCAGCAGCGTCCGGACTACGCCGCGGCCGAGGAACTTCCGGTCGAGCAGGATCGCCAGGCCGAGGCCGAGCAGCAGCGCGACCAGCACGCACACCACGGTCAGCACCACGGTGTTGAGCAGCGCGACCAGGAACGTCGTGTCGCTGAAGACGTCGATGTAGTTGTCGAGGCCGACGAAGTGCCGCGAGCCCGGCCGGACCAGGTTCCACGACTGGAACGAGTAGAACACGGTGAGCAGGAAGGGCAGCTGCGTCACCGCGATGACGAAGATCAGCGCGGGCAGCAGCGGCAGCCGCCGCTTGGCCGCAGTGCTCAGGCCTTTCTTTTCCTCGGCCTTCGCGTGGGAGGTGGACGTGGGGGCATCTACGGAGAGCGTGGACATCACTGCACCGCCTTGTAGGAGTCGCCCACCGTCTGGGCGTAGTCCTGGGACTGCTTCAGGGCGTCGTCGACCGACTCGCGGCCGGCGATGGCCGCCGACAGCTGCTGGCTCACCCGGGTGCCCAGGTCCTGGAACTCGGGGATGCCGACGAACTGGATGCCGGGGTAGGGCACCGGGTTCGCCATGGCCTTCTGCTGGTTCGCGTCCGCGATGCCGTCCAAAGTGGGCTTCGCGTAGGCCTGCGCGGCCTTGGCGTAGTCGGGAATGTCGTAAGTGGACTGACGCACGCCCGGCGGCACGCGGTTCCAGCCGTAGGTCTGGCCGACCTTCTGCACGTACGCCTTGTCGGTCATCCAGGCCATGAACTTCCAGGCCGCGTCCTTGTCCTTGGCGACCTTCGGGATGCCGAGCGCCCAGGTGTAGAGCCAGCCGCTGGCCTGCGTCTTGACGACCGGCGCCGGCGCGTACCCGGACTTCCCGACGATCTTGCTGCTCGACGGGTCCTCGTTGGTGCCCGCCATGACCGTCGCGTCGTACCACATCGCCGCGTTGCCCTGCGTGTAGCGCGTGCCGCACTCGGAGAACCCGGCGCTGGAGGCACCGACCTCGCCGTGCTCGCGGATCAGGTTGACGTAGAAGTTCGCGGCTTCCTTGAACTCCGGCGACGTCAGCTTGGCGTTCCAGTCCTTGTCGAACCACTGCGCGCCGAAGGTGTTGGCCACCGTCGTGAACGGCGCGAGGCTCTCGCCCCAGCCCGGCTTGCCGCGCAGGCAGATGCCCGCGACGCCGTTCGCCTTGTCGTCGAGCTTCGCGGCGAAGTCGGCGATCTGCTGCCACGTCGGCTTGGCCGGCATGGTGATCCCGGCCTTGTCGAAGAGGTCCTTGCGGTAGGCCAGGAACGACGACTCGCCGTAGAACGGCACCGCGTACATCTGGTTCTGGTACGACAGCGACTGCTTGATGCTGGGGATGAAGTCGCCTTCGTCGTAGTCCGGGGTGGCCGCCATGTGCGGTTCGAGGTTCTCGAGCCAGCCGTTGGCCGCCCACTGCGGGGCCTCGTAGTTGCTGATCATGACGACGTCGAACTCGCCGCCCTCGGTGGCGGTCGACGCGGTGATCTTCGCGCGGGCCTGGTTCTCCGGGAGCGAGACGAACTTCAGGTTGATGCCCGTGGCCTTCTCGAACTCCGGGGCGAGGGAGATCGCGTCCTTCATCTGCGGGTTGGCCACGATCGCGATGACGAGCGTGCTCCCGCCGGTGCCGACCGAGCCGGCCCCGGCGCACCCGGTGACCAGCAGGGACGTCGCGGCGAAGAGGGCGAGCAGCTTACGCACGGCTACCTCCCGGGAGTACCTGCACCTTGAGGCCCGAGCCGCTGCGCATCTTGGCGAGCGCCTCGGGGTACTGCTCCAGCGGCAGCGTGTCCGTGAGCAGTGAATCCGTGTCGATCGCACCGTTCGCGACGAGGTCGAGCGCGGTGCCGAAGCTGTGCAGCACGGCCATCGAGCCGACGATGGTGATTTCGTCGTTGTAGATGCGGAACGGCGACAGCGCGACGCGGGCCTCGGCCGGCGCGACACCGAAGACGAGCAGCCGGCCGCCGCGGCGGATCGAGTCGAAGGCGGCTTCGATGGCGGGGGCGGCGCCGGTGGCGTCGACGGCGACGTCGAACTTCTCGCCGTTCAGGTCGCTGACGTCCTTCGCGGTGGCGACGGCACCGAGACTGGCTGCTCGCGGGAGCCGGGCCTCGTTGCGGTCGACCACCGTGACCTGCGCGCCGGAGCGCTGCAGCAGCTGCTGCATGATCAGGCCCATGGTGCCGGCGCCGACCACGAGGAAGCGCTCTCCGGCTTCGACGCCGACGCGGCGCACGCCGTGCACCGCGCAGGAGACGGGCTCGACCAGCGCGCCCTGCTCCCAGGTCATCGAGTCGGGCATGCGGTAGCAGGTGGACGACGGGACGGCGACGTACTCGGCGAAGGCGCCGTTGACGGTGTCGCCGGTGGCGCCCCAGTTCGCGCAGAGGTTGCCGTGGCCGGCTCGGCACGGGCCGCAGTAGCCGCAGAACAGCGACGGGTCGACCGCGACGCGGTCGCCGACCTTCCACTCGCCCGGCACGTCCGCGCCGAGCTCGACGATTTCCCCGGCGAACTCGTGCCCGGGGACGATGGGATACGGCGTGGGCGGGAAGTGCCCGTCGGCGATGTGCAGGTCGGTCCCGCAGATCCCGCACGCTCCGACCTTGACGACGACCTGGCGTTCTCCGGGTTTCGGATCGGGCACCTCGCCGACCCTGATCTCACCGGGCCGGTCGACGATGGCGGCACGCATGCCTTGCCCCTTCCTCGCGCTCATACGAGCAGCGTTGACCTATGGCGTCGAGAACATGTGAAGGCATTACAGGACTGACCTCGGTGTTACGTCAACCTTTCGGGCAGATTTCGGGCTATAGTTGCTCATATGAGCGCTTCCAAGAAGCAGGCGTCGCTGACCGAAGCGATCCTGCTGGCCACCGTCGCCCGGCGCTTCTACGTGCAGGGACGCTCCAAGCTGGAGATCGCCGACGAGTTCGGCGTCAGCCGGTTCAAGGTGGCCCGGATGCTCGACACGGCCCGGGAGTCCGGCCTGGTCAGGGTCGAGTTCTCGCTGCCGGCGCCGGTGGACCTGGCACTGTCGGACGAGGTGCGCTCGGCGTACGGCCTGGAGCGCGCCCTGGTGCTCGAACGCTCAACCGAGCGCGAGCCGAGAGAGGTCGTCCGGGCCAAGATCGGGACCCTGTCGGCCCGGCTGCTGGAGGAGATCGCGACTCCTTCGGACGTCATCGGGCTGTCGTGGGCACGGTCGGTGAACGCGATGACCGAGGCGATCCGGGCGCTGCCGCGGTGCCCGATCGTCCAGCTGTGCGGGGTACAGGCCGGGATGGACATGCGCGGCCGGTCGGTGGAGACGGTCAGCCGCGTGACGTCGGTGTCCGGCGGCGACGCGTACCCGATCTTCGGGCCACTGGTGCTGCCGGACCGCCGCACGACGGAGACGTTGCGGCGCCAGCCCGGCATCGCGGAGACGTTCGGCCAGTTCCGGCACCTGACGAAGGCCGTGGTGAGCATCGGCGCGTGGCAGCCGGGCGAGTCGACGGTGTACGACGCCCTGGACGAGGCCGAGCGCGCGGCGATCACGGCCCGCGGAGCAACGGCGGAGGTCGCGGCGCGGCTGTTCGACGCTTCCGGCAACGCGTTGTCGACCGGACTGGCCCACCACGTGCTGGCGATCAGCCACGAAGAGCTGACGGCGGTGCCGGAGGTGATCGCCCTGGGCTACAGCCGGCCAAAGGCGGCGGCGGTGGACGCGGTCCTGCGCTCCGGCATGGTCACGACGCTGATCACCGACGCGGCTGCCGCGGTCCCCCTCCTGGCCCTGGCAGCCAAAAACCCACCCCACTGAGGCCGCAGCTTTCGCCGAGAAAGATGCGCTACTGAGCCCCCCAGGCGGAGCTTTCGCCAGGAAAGATGCGTTACTGGGCCCCCCAGGCGGAGCTTTCCCTAGGAAAGATGCGTCATTTGGGACGCGGGTCTCAGGATGTGGACCTACTCCCCTGGGTGTAGGCCTCGTCCCGCGCGCTAACCCAGCGGGTGCAGATCGCGTGCCTCGGGCTCCGGGGATTGGCCCGATGTGCGCGCGTGTTTCCTCCGCGAGCCTGGAAGACGTGACCCGAACCAAGACTTCCCCGCACTGGCGCCAAGCCGTCGTCTGGCTGCACGTCGTCTCGTCCGTCGCCTGGATGAGCCAGGCCCTCGCCCTCGTCGTGCTGATGTCCCTGGCCGTCGCGCATCCCGTTCCGGCCGCGACGTCGATGGCCGACCGGCTCGACTCCGTCCTGCTCGCCCCGATGGCGAACGTCTCGGCGTTCACCGGCCTGCTGCTCGCCGGCGCGACCGCTTGGGGCTACACCAGGCACTGGTGGGTGCTCACGAAGTTCACCCTGACCCTCATCCAGCTCTACGCCGGCATCTTCCTGCTCTCCCCCGCGCTGCGCGAGTCCGCGGACACCGGCACCGCGACCTGGACGCAGATCGCCGGAGCGTCGCTGATGGCGAGCGCGCTCTCGTTCCAGGCGTGGCTCTCGATCGCGAAGCCGTGGAAGAAGACGCCGTGGTCGCCCGCCGCGAAGCCGCCGACCGCGCCGACCTGGGTGTTCGCCGCCGGAATCGTCGCGCCCGCGGTCGACGTCACCGCCGGGCTCGCCCTCGGCTTCCCCATGCCGGCGGCGGAGCTGATCATGCTGGTCGTGCTCGGTTTTGAGCGGCGACGACGTCGTCGCCGTGCTCAGCCGCCCACCGCCCGAAGCCTTCGATCGGCTCCAGGAAACTCGAGCCCAGCGACGTAAGGGCGTACGCGCCTTCGCGTCGCTCGACGAGACCGTCGAACTCCAGGCGGCGCAAGGCTTCCGTGAGCACCTTCGCGCTGATTCCGCCGATCGTGCGACGCAGGTCGCCGTGCCGGCGCGGGCCGTGACGCAGCGCCCACACCACGACCGGGTGCCACGTGTTGGCGACCAGGTCGAACGCGAGCCGCGTCCGGCAGTCGGCGAGGAAGTCCATGGTTACCGTTCGGTTCCTTCCCGGGTTCCTACCGTCGTGCTGGTACCAGCCAAGCACAAGGAGGACGCATGCGGATCGGGATCTTCGGCACGGGCGCGATGGCGGACGCGCTCGGCACGCACTGGGCGCGCGCCGGCCACGAACTGAGGGTGGCCGGCCGCCGCACCGGAACCTGGACCGAGGTGGCGGCTTTCGCGGACGTCGTGCTCCTGGCGATCCCCGCGGACGCCGTCTTCGAAGTTCTGCCGGAAGCGGGACCGCTGCGCGGAAAGGTCCTGGTGGACTGCACCAACCAGCCCGGCCCGACCGGCACCGAGCCCCCGCCGGGCACCCCGGTGGCGACCCGGATCGCCGCCGCCGCGCCGGGCGCGCACGTCGTCAAGGCGTTCAACCTGGCCCCGGCCGACGTCTGGCGGAAGCCACCCGCGACGCTCGCCGTCCCGCTCTGCGGCGACGACCCGGCGGCCCTCGACGCGGTCCGCACGCTGGTCCGCGACGTCGGCTGCCGGCCGGTGTCCGGCGGCGGCCTCGACCGGGCGCACCTGCTGGAGGCGACGGCGGCGTTCGCCATCGGCCTGTGGTTCGCCGGTGAAGACGCCCAGGCGATCCTGGTCTCAGCCCACAGCTGAGACGTTGCCCGAGGCGAGGTCCGCCACCCGGGCGTGCAGTGCCTCGCCGCCGCGGGGAACCACCGTCACCGTGCCGTCGGCCAGATCCGTCACCACGGTGCTCAGCGTCATCAGCGGGTCACCGCCGGACGCGGTGCGGTACACGTCGTTCGTCAACGCCGAGACCAGCCACTTCGCGTCCGGCGCGAGCGGGTTCAGGTGCGCGCACACCTCCGCCCGGTCCAGGCTCTCCTCCGGCGCCACGTCCCGATGCGGCGAGAGCCGGCGGAAGTGGTTGGTGTGCCAGGAGAACCCACTGCCCACAGTGGTCACCGCGGTCTCGTCCCCGGCCTTCTCGACCACCGTCACCGCCGGCGAACCGACCTGGCCCATCGTGTACGCGAACCCGCCCGCCGAAGGGCGGGAACGCAGCACCGACACCGCTTCCGCCACGGACGACGCACGCTGAGCCGTGCGCGCCACGAAGTGCCGCCCCGCGCAGGGCGACGGCGCCACCACGCTCACGCTGTCGATCCCCCAGACCAGACCGTGCGTGGTCAGCGTGAAGGTGTTGGCGGGCAGGAAACCCGGGTACCACCAGACGCACACGCCGGGCTCGCCGTCGATCAGCAGCGTCAGGAGCCGCCCGATCCCGTCGAACACCGGGGCGCCGTCTTCGTTGTGGCCGAGCAGTGACGGCGAACCCGCCCACGCCAGGTCCGTGCACCCCGTGCCGTCGCCCGCGCCGAGGTCGCCGCGCAGGTTGGCCAGCAGCAGGTCGTCGAACGGCACCCCGGCCCCCGCCGCCAGCGCCGTCAGCTCGGCGTACGCGTCCGGGTGCTCGACCTGGGACGCCGATTCGATCGCGCGGAACAGCACCGGCGACCGCCGCGCGCGCTCGGTGACCGGCCACGCCGGCAGTCCGGTCAGGACAGTTCGGATGTCGGCGGCGGCATGCGAACCCAACGCGCGGAAAGCGGCTTCCCGGGGCCCGCGGACGACCGTCCAGCGCACGTCGCCGATCCGGTGCTCCCGCACTGTCGCCACCATGGGATCACGATGACTGAGCAGTCAGGAAAAGGCAACGGCTAGCGACATCCGGGGCTTCGCCACCCGGAACCCCCGAAGAAAGTCAGTGCGCGCCCACCTCGGTCACCCGCACGACGGCCATGCCGGCCTCGTCGGACGCCGCCAGGTCGACCTCCGCGCTGATGCCCCAGTCGTGGTCGCCCGCCGGGTCGTCGAAGATCTGGCGGACCTTCCAGACGTCCGGCAGCTGCTCGATCATCAGCAGCGCCGGGCCGCGCGCGTCCGGGCCGGTGCCGAGCGTCTCGTACTCCTCGAAGTAGTCCTCGATCGCGTCTTCCCACGCGTCGGCGTCCCAGCCGGACGCCGCGTCCAGCTCGCCGAGCACGTTCCACGCCCGGCGCCCGAACAGCTCGACCCGGCGGAACAGCTCGTTGCGCACCAGGACGCGGAACGCGCGCTCGTTGCGCGTGACGGCCGGCGGCAGCTCCGGCGGCCGCTGCGACACCGGGCCCTCTTCGTCGGGGTGCCGCAGCGCCTCCCATTCGTCCAAGAGGCTCGAGTCGACCTGCCGGACGAGCTCGCCGAGCCATTCGATGAGGTCCTGCAGCGGCTCGGTCTTGGCCTCGTCGGGCACCGTGTGGCGCAGCGAGTCGTAGACGTCGGTGAGGTAGCGCAGCACCAGCCCTTCCGACCGGGCGAGCTGGTAGAAGCCGATGTACTCGACGAAGTTCATCGCGCGCTCGTACATGTCGCGCACCACGGACTTCGGCGAAAGTTCGTAGTCGTCGACCCACGGGTGGCCCTGTCGGTAGCTGTGGAACGCGCCCTGCAGCAGCTCTTCGAGGGGCTTCGGGTACGAGACGTTCTCGAGCAGCTCCATCCGCTCGTCGTACTCGATGCCCTCGGCCTTCATGGCGTTCACGGCCTCGCCGCGCGCCTTGAACTGCTGCTGTGACAGCACCGGCCGCGGGTTGTCCACTGTGGCCTCCACAGTGGACACGACGTCGAGCGGGTAGCTCGGCGACTCGAGGTCGAACAGGTCGATCGCGGCCAGCGCGAACGGCGAAAGCGGCTGGTTGAGCGCGAAGTCGAACTGCAAGTCGACGGTGAGCCGGATGACCCGGCCCTGCTCGTCCGGTTCGGGCAGCCGTTCGACGACGCCGGCGGCGAGCAGCGCGCGGTAGATCGCGATGGCGCGCAGGATGAGCTTGCGCTGCGACGCGCGGTCCTCGTGGTTGTCCTCGAGGAGGTGCCGCATCGACTCGAACGCGTTGCCCGGCCGCGAGATCACGTTGAGCAGCATCGAGTGCGTGACCTTGAAGCTGGACGTCAGCGGCTCGGGCTCGGCCGCGATCAGCCGGTCGAACGTGCTCTCGGTCCAGTTGACGAAGCCCTCCGGCGCCTTCTTCCGGACGATCTTCTTTTTCTTCTTCGGGTCGTCGCCCGCCTTCTCCAGCGCCTTCGCGTTCTCGACGACGTGGTCGGGCGCCTGGACGACGACGTAGCCGTCGGTGTCGTAACCCGCGCGCCCGGCGCGGCCGGCGATCTGGTGGAACTCGCGCGCCTTGAGGTGGCGCTGGCGGACGCCGTCGTACTTCGTCAGCGCGGAGAAGACCACTGTCCTGATCGGTACGTTGATGCCGACGCCGAGGGTGTCCGTCCCGCAGATCACCTTGAGCAGCCCCGATTGGGCCAAGGTCTCGACCAATCGCCGGTACTTCGGCAGCATGCCGGCGTGGTGGACGCCGATGCCGTGGCGGACCAGCCGCGAGAGCGTCTTGCCGAACCCGGCGGCGAAGCGGAAGTCTCCGAGCAGGTCGGCGATCGCCTCCTTCTCGGCCTTGGTCGTGACGTTGATGCTCATCAGCGTCTGCGCCCGCTCGATGGCCGCGGCCTGCGAGAAGTGCACGACGTAGACCGGCGCCTGGCCGCCGTTGAGCAGCTCGGACATGGTCTCGTGCAGCGGGGTGAGCGCGTAGCGGAAGGTCAGCGGCACCGGGCGCTGCGCCGACGTGACGACGGCGGTCGGCTTGCCGGTACGGCGGGTGAGGTCCTTCTCGAAGAAGGACACGTCGCCCAAGGTCGCCGACATCAGGACGAACTGGGCCTTCGGCAGCTCGAGGATCGGTACCTGCCACGCCCAGCCGCGGTCGGGCTCGGAGTAGAAGTGGAACTCGTCGGCGACGACCTGCCCGACCGGGGCGTCGGCACCGAACCGCAACGCGATGTTCGCCAGGATTTCGGCCGTGCAGCAGATGATCGGCGCGTCCGGGTTGACGCTGGAGTCGCCGGTCATCATCCCGACGTTGTCGGCGCCGAAGATCTCGATGAGCTGGAAGAACTTCTCCGACACGAGGGCCTTGATGGGCGCGGTGTAGTAGCTGCGGCGGCCCTGGGCGAGCGCGGTGAAGTGCGCGCCGACGGCGACGAGGCTCTTCCCGGAGCCGGTCGGCGTCGAGAGGATGACGTTCGATCCGGAGACGACCTCCATCACCGCCTCCTCCTGCGCCGGGTACAGCTCGATGCCCCGGTCGGCCGTCCAGGTCGTGAACGCTTCGAAGAGGGCGTCGGGGTCGGGATCCGCAGGCAGGAGGTCTGTGAGAGTCATCAGGGGTCCATCGTGCCATCCGCTCGTCGCAAAGTCGGCAGGGGCGATCGCATCGCGCGTGGTAAACCCGTAGGCTTCGCGGTACCGCGCGTCGACCGGGTGATCCTTCCGGTCACGCGCGCATACGGGCGGTACTCCGGAGGGCTAAGGAATGGCACAGGACATCATCCCGATCGAACTCGGGCTTCCGCAGGGCGACGTCGTCACCCTGTGGGCCCCGCGCTGGCGGGAAGACGGCGAGGAGTGGGAAGCGTTCCTCGGCGACGAGGACGACCTGTACGCCTTCCCGGACGCCGCACACCTGGCTGCCTTCGTCCGCACGTCCGAGCGCCACGACCTGCTGGACCACCCGGCCTGGGACGCCGTGCCGTCGCTGAACGTGCCCGAGCTGATCCCGGACGAGGACCACACGTACGACCTCGTCGGCGTGCCGGAGCTCGTCGCCGAGGAGCCGGACGTCTGGCACATCGCGGAGCTGGCCGAGATCGTCGGCATCGTGCGCTCGCTCGCCGACGTCTGCGACCTCGAAGAGGTGCACGAGATCCTCGACTCGACCGAGGGCTTCTCGCTGCTCGACCAGGGCACGCTCCCGTTCACCGGGAGTGTCGGCGTGCAGGTGTGGAACGACCTGTCCGAGACGGTGTCGCAGAAGTGGGACACCGTGCTGGACGCGATCGACGGCCTGGTGACCGCGCCGGACGTCGACGAGAAGGTGCTGGAGCAGACGGCCGAGGAGCTGGCGGCGTTCCACGAGGAGTCCGCGGAGGCCGAGGCCGGCGCCGAGGGCGAAGAGGACCTCGAGGCGATCGACTCTCTTGACTCCGACTCGGACGAAGACTCCGATGAGGACGAGGACGACGCTCCGGTCGGTTTCTGGGCCGAGGTCGGCATCGACCCGATCAAGATCATCACGTCCGGCGCGGAGTACTACACGCTGCGCTGCTACCTCGACGACGCGCCGGTGTTCCTCGGCAGCGAGGGCGAGATCGACGTGTTCACGTCGGAGAAGGCCCTCGCGCGGGCCCTCGCCGACGGCAAGGACCTGGCCGACACGGACCTCGCGGACGTGTCCACGTGGGACGAGGTCCTGGCGAAGGCGACGGCGGGCGAGCTCGAGGTCGAGGTCGACGCCGAGAACACGTACGTGCTGACGGGCCTGGACGCGGACATCGCGGAGGGCCCCGAGGCGATCGACCCGACGCAGCTGGAGCTGGCGGTCGAGCTGATCACGGACGCGGCGGACTGGGCGGGCGACGACTCGGTCGAGACCGCCCTGGCGGGCAACGAAAGCCTGGGCTGGCTGGTGTCGTTCGTGCTGAGGCCGGACCCGACGCGCCTCGAGCCGTCGGCGCCGTTCGACGCTGAGCAGAGCGCGTGGCGGAAGCTGGTCGAGGGGTTCGAGAACCGCCTGACCGTGGCTTGATCTTTTTGGTTCGGCGAAGGCCGCCTCCCCCGCTTTGTCGGGGAGGCGGCCTTCGCCATGTCCGGGCCTCGCGCGCACGCCGTGAATGACTCATTCACGGCGTCGGACGAGGTGAATGAGTCATTCACGGCATGTGGGCCGCTGCCGCACACCGGTATCCACAGCCCCCGCCGGTTGTGGACAACCCGGCCCGCGGTGGGCTCCGGCAGCCGGTTTCCGTCGGAGCCGGCCGATACGCTGGAGACGGGGGGCGCCCCCGCGGCCGGAGGCCGGTTCGCCGGGGCGATCAGCCCCGCGCGATGCCGCTCCAGACACAGGTGATGCCCCTGCGATCACGCGTGAAGCCGCTCGGATCACGCGCGATCGCCGGCCCGCTCGCCGCGGACGGCTCGGCCCGCGTACCCAAATTGCCAACTCACGTACCCGGACGGTCGGCTCGCGTACTCAGGCGGTCGGCTCACGTACCCAGAGGGTCGGCTCACGTGCTTAGGCACGTGTCTCGCGTGATCAGGCGCGTGTCTCGCGTGATTGAGCGCGCAACTCGCGTGACCAGGCAGGCATCTCGCGTGACTGGAGGGGCATCACCTGTGATGGGGAGGTCGACACGGGTCAGTCGCGGGGTTCGGCGCGGACCGGGACCACCAGCACCGCCAGCGCCGGGAACACCGCCGCCACGCAGAACGCCAGCGCGTACCGGCTGTCGCCGATCACCAGGCCCAGCAGGGGCGGCGTCAGCGAGGCCGCGATGTTCTGGCCCGTGTTCTGCGTCCCCATCGCGCGGCCCGACCACGCCAGGCCCGCCAGCTCCGCCGACGCCGTGAAGCCGAGCCCGTTGTCGGCCACCGTGATGATCCCGGCCAGCGCCAGCGCCAGCAGCACCAGCCAGAGCCCCGTCGCATCTCCCAGCGCCACCAGCAGCATGACGAGACAGCTCAACACCGCGAGCTGACGCATCGGCCGCAGCCGGCTCCCCACGCGGTCGGACCACCAGCCCGACCCCAGCCGCCCCAGTGCGCCGAGCACCTGGACCACCGCCAGGTACCAGCCCGCGGACAGGGGGCTCCAGTGGTGCACCGCCACCAGGTACGCCGGCGCGAACGCCGACACCGCGAACTGCGGCACCACCAGCAACGCACTCGCGCCGTGAACCCGCCACAGCGTCGCGTGCCGGTACGGCGACGGCGGCTTCTCCCCCGATGACGCCCGCGGTGGCCGAGGCGGGTCCGTGACCAGCCACGCCACCAGCAGCGCGACGACGATCGCCAGCCCGGCCGGCAGCAGCACCGCCGCGCGGAACCCGAAGTGCTCCGCCAGCGGCGGCAGCCCGAGCGCCGCGACGCCGACGCCGAGCGGCTGGGCCGTCTGGCGGATCCCCATCGCGACCCCGCGCTCGGACTTCGCGAACCAGCCCATCACCACGCGACCGCTCGCCGCGTTGACCGAAGCCGTACACGCTCCGGCCGCCAGGAACACACCAAAGAGAAGCCCGACCGGGTGAGCTCCGACCCCGGCGTACACCAGGAGTAACCCTGACGCACCCAGGCCGAGCGCCATGATCAGACGCTCTCCGTAACGGTCCGCAGCCGCGCCCCACACGATCAGGGTGAACAACAGGCCGATGCTCGGGGCCGCGACGACCGTGCCGGCCTGGGCCAGCGTCAGCCCCTCCGCGTCCCGCATGACCGGGACCAGGAACGGGATGCCGTAGAGAAAGGAACAGCTCGCGGTCTGCGCGGCGAGGCCGAGCGCGAGGATGAGCCACCGTCGCGAACTCGCCTGCACCCGTTCGGCCGAATCGCCCGCGACCTGCGCCATCGTCGTCACCGTCTCAAATTCTGAGAACAACTTCCTACATGGTGAACGATAGTTGGCATGGCTAAGGACCGCAAGCACCCAGCGGGACGGTCAGCGCAGCGCGGCGTACCCGGGCTTGATGACGTCGTCGATCAGCGCGAGCCGGGCGTCGAAATCGATGAACGCGGATTTCATCGCGTTGATCGTGAACCACCGGAAGTCGTCGAGGTCGTACCCGAACGCCTCGTGCAGCGCGGCGAATTCGCTGGTCATCGTGCATCCGCTCATCAGCCGGTTGTCCGTGTTCACGGTCACCCGGAAGCGCAGCCGCTCGAGCAGCGCGAGCGGGTGCTCGGCGATGGAGCGCACCGTGCCTGTTTGGACGTTCGACGTCGGGCAGATCTCCAGCGGGATCCGGCGGTCGCGGACGTACGCGGCCAACCGTCCAAGGTGGACCGTGCCGTCCGCGTCGGTCTTGATGTCCTCGATGATCCGCACGCCGTGCCCCAGCCGCTCGGCCCCGCAGTGCTGAATCGCCTCCCAAATGGACGGAAGGCCGAACGCTTCGCCGGCGTGAATGGTGAAATGCGCATTGTTCTGCCGCAAATACTCGAAAGCGTCGAGATTGCGGGTCGGCGGGAATCCGTCTTCCGGTCCGGCGATGTCGAACCCGACCACGCCGGCGTCGCGGTAGCGGACGGCCAGGGTCGCGATCTCGAGGGCCCGGGCGTGCTGGCGCATCGCGCAGAGCAACGTCCCGACGCGGATCGAACCGCCGTTCGCGGCCACGCGCCGTGTGCCCTCCGTGAACCCCGCCTGGACGGCCTCGACCACCGCATCGAGTGACAGACCGCGTTCGACGAACAACTCCGGTGCGTAGCGCACCTCGGCGTAGACGACGCCGTCGGCGGCCAGGTCCTCGACCGCTTCCGCGGCGACCCTGACCAGCGATTCCTCCGTTTGCATCACTCCGCAGGTGTGCGCGAAGGTCTCGAGGTAGGACACGAGTGAGCCGGAGTCGGCCGCGCGGCGGAACCAGGTGCCCAGCTCGGCCGGGTCGGTGGTGGGCAGCCCGGCATAGCCGGTGGCTTCGGCGAGCTCGGCGACGGTGGCCGGGCGCAGGCCGCCGTCGAGGTGGTCATGGAGGAGGACCTTCGGCGCGCGGCGGAGTGTCTCGCTGGTCAGAACAGGGCTTTCGTCAGGCATCCCCCAACGGTAACCTCGTTGTCATTCCCCTACATGGCCGTAACTCTCAGGCTCCGGTCAACGCTCAGCGTTGACGATCATGCGACGAATCGGCCATCCGGGGGCAGCCTCCGTAATACGCGCTTCACGGGGGCCATACGCACAGCAATTTCGCAATCGTTAAGCTTCGTGGCACGTCCCTCCATTTCCCCGCCGACGAAGGACACACAGCAGTGACCACTGACAACCACATTGCCGCCCCGTCCTTCGACCGGATGCGCAACATGCTGGTGCGCGCGGCCGAAGTGCGTGAGAGCGAGCAGCAGCAGATCTTCGACGCGCTCGACGACATCTACGCCCGCCTCGCGCCGGTGGACTCGCTGGGCGCGGTCCGCAAGCGGCTGTCCGAGATGCCCGACCGCACCGAGGTCAGCGTCCTGGCCGAGCGCCTCGACGAGACGATGTCGCGGCTCGAGGCCCAGGACAACGCGATCGCCGCGCTGACCCGCGCCGTCGAGAGCATCGTCGACAAGCTGGCCAAGCCGTTCGCACAGCTCGACGGCCGGCTCGACGGCATGGCCGCCCGCTTCGAGGGCGTCGCGGGCCGGATGGACGGACTCGAGGACAAGCTCCAGAACATCCACCGCCGGATCGACGAGGTCGGCAGCCACCTCGACAAGCAGGACGCGAAGCTCGACTCGATCCCGCAGTCGGTGCACGGCCCGGTCCGCGAGCGGATCGAGCAGGCCGAGGCGTCGCTGCGCGACCGCGTCGACCACGCCGACCACGAGCTGCGGGGCAAGCTGGACGAGCTGAGCCGCACGACGCAGGAGCGCATCGGCGAGCTCGACCGCGTCACCGGCGAGCGGATCGGCGCGAACACCGAGGCGCTCAAGACGGCGCTGACCGAGACCGGCGAGATGATCGACGCGTCGGACCGCCTGGAGGGCCTGGGCAACCGGCTCGAGAAGGTCACCGTCCGCCTCGACGAGCTGGCCGGCCGCCTCGACAAGGTGGAGGACGGCTTCCTCTCCGGCATCGGCGACCTCGACGGCGCGCTCAAGGCCGGGCTGTCCAAGGTCGAGGGCACGCTGTCCAAGCAGCCGGACACCGACTCGGTCGACACGCTGGTCCGGAAGAGCAACGACGAGAGCGTCCGCCGCATCGGCGGCCAGCTCGACGAGGCGATGGCCACGTTCGCGGAGCTGATGCTCGGCGGCGGCCCGGCGGTGCAGCAGATCTCCCCGCCGCCCCCGGCCCCGCGCCAGCCGCGTCGCAGCTCCCGCAACGGCCGCGCGCCGAAGCCGGCCGACGCCAAGGCCAAGTCGGGCGAAGGCGCCGAAGAAGCCACGGAGTAACCCAGCCCCACGAAGAGGCCCCCACCGGTACACCCGGCAGGGGCCTCTTTTCATGTCCGGAGTAACCGCTCCGGATCACTTTCTCGGGGAAAGTGACGCTTCGAGGGCCCGAACGCTGAGCTTTCGTAGGGAAAGTGGCGGGTGGGGTCACTCGGGCGGGTGATCGTCTTCGCGATGATCATCACACCGT
Organism: Amycolatopsis sp. NPDC051106; assembly: GCF_040682775.1. Lineage (NCBI taxonomy): Bacteria > Bacillati > Actinomycetota > Actinomycetes > Pseudonocardiales > Pseudonocardiaceae > Amycolatopsis > Amycolatopsis sp. NPDC051106. Next base: position 55,814 of record NZ_JBFBBQ010000019.1, read on the forward strand.
GCCGCGGATCGTCTCCCGGACTATCGGGTTCGGCGCGGACGCCGCCGACGCGACCGAGTAAGCGCCTTCGAGAGCGGCGAGAGCCGCTGGGACCGCGGAAGGCGTGTCCGTGTGCAGCTCCAGCAGCGGCTCACCCTCGGTGACCTGGGAGCCGGGCTTCGCCAGGCACAGGATGCCCGCCGCGGCCTGGACCGGGTCCTCCTTGCGGGCCCGGCCCGCGCCCAGCCGCCAAGCCGCGACGCCCACCGCGTACGCGTCCAGCGAAGCCAGCATGCCCGAGGCCGGCGCGACCACCGTGTGGACGTGCGACGGCGTCGGCAGCGGCGCCGCGGGGTCGCCGCCCTGGGCGGAGATCATCCGGCACCACGTCTCGTACGCCTCGCCGGAAGCCAGCACCGCCGCCGGGTCCACGTCGAGACCGGCGAGGGCCAGCATCTCCCGCGCCAACGCGAGAGTCAGCTCGACGACGTCCGAAGGCCCCCCGCCCTGCAAAACGGCAACCGACTCCGCGACCTCCACCGCGTTCCCGACCGCGTGCCCCAGCGGGACGTTCATGTCGGTCAGCAGCGCCGTCGTCGGCACCCCGTGCGCGACCCCGATCGAAGTCAACGTCGAGGCCAGCGAACGCGCCTGGTCCAGCGTCTTCATGAACGCGCCCGACCCGAACTTGACGTCCAGGACCAGCCCGGACGCGCCCTCCGCGATCTTCTTGCTCATGATCGAGCTGGCGATCAGCGGGATCGACTCCACAGTGGACGTCACGTCCCGCAGCGCGTACAGCTTCTTGTCCGCCGGGGCCAGCCCGGACGTCGCCGCGCAGACCACCGCGCCGACGTCCTCCAGCTGAGCCTGGATCTCCGCCGTGGACAGTGAAGCCCGCCAGCCGGGGATCGACTCCAGCTTGTCCAGCGTCCCGCCGGTGTGCCCGAGCCCGCGCCCGGACAGCTGCGGCACCGCCGCCCCGCACGCGGCCACCAACGGCGCCAGCGGCAGCGTGATCTTGTCGCCGACCCCGCCCGTCGAGTGCTTGTCGACCGTCGGCCGCGACACGTTCAACGAGAGCCGCTCGCCGGAGTCGATCATCGCGCCGGTCCAGCGCGAGATCTCGGCGGGATCCATGCCCCGCAGGAAGATCGCCATCGCGAGCGCCGACATCTGCTCTTCGGCGACGTCCCCGCGCGTGTACGCGTCGACGACCCAGTCGATCTGCTCGTCCGAAAGCCGGCCGCCGTCCCGCTTGGTCCGGATGACGTCGACCGCCGCGAAGCCCGTCACGGCAGGTCGTCCGGGCCGAAGGCGTCCGGCAGGACGTCCGACATCGGCAGGATGCCGCTCGGCGTGTCGACCAAGCAGGCAGACCCGCCCAGCTCGAACAGGATCTGCCGGCAGCGCCCGCACGGCATCAGCAGGTCACCGGCGCCACTGCGGCACGCCACCGCGACCAGCCGGCCGCCGCCGGACAGCCGCAGCTGGCCGGCCATCGTGCACTCGGCGCACAGTCCGAGCCCGTAGGACGCGTTCTCGACGTTGCACCCGGTGACCACGCGGCCGTCGTCGACGATCCCGGCGACCCCGACGTGCAGGCCCGAATAAGGCGCGTACGCATGGGAAGCCGCTTCGATGGCCTGAGAACGCAGCGCGTCCCAATCCACAGTGGACGTCATCAGTCCTCACCTCGCCGGTACGGCTGCCCGTCGGCCTTCGGCGGCCGCAGCCGCTGCGAAGCCACCGCGAGCACGATCAGCGTCACGAAGTGCGCGGTGTACGGGATCAGGTCCGACGGCAGCGTGTCGTTCGACCAGTAGATCAAGTACAGGATCCCGGCGCCGACGACGCCGAGCCCGGCCGCGATCCACTGCTTGCGGAACAGCTGGACGACGACGATCACGGCGACCAGGATCACCGCGCCGTACAGCAGCGCGAGCACCGCTTCCCCGCCACCGGCGAGCTGCAAGCCGTCCGCGTAGCCGAACAGCGCCGCGCCGCCGAGCAGGCCACCCGGCCGCCAGTTGCCGAAGATCATCGCCGCGAGGCCGATGTACCCGCGGCCGTTCGTCTGGTTCTCCAGGTAGTCCGCGCCGCCGCGCAGCAGCACCAGCGACGCGCCGCCCATGCCGGCCAGCGCGCCCGAGATCAGCATCGCGATGTACTTGTGCCGGTAGACGTTCACGCCGAGGGACTCGGCGGCCACCGGGTTCTCGCCGCACGAGCGCAGCCGCAGGCCGAAGCGGGTCTTCCAGAGCACCCAGAAGCTCACCGGCACCAGGATGATCGCGATCATCGTAAGCGGCGCCACCTCGGTGACCAGGCCGCGCAGGATGCCGGCGACGTCGGAGATCCCGACGCGCTGTTCCTTCTCCAGGTCACCGAGCCAGTCCGAGAGGCCGCTCGCCGAGTAGGTGTCGAACTTCGGCACCACCGGCGACTGCCGCGGGTTGCCCGACAGCGGCTCGAAGATGAGGTTCGCCAGGTACTTCGTGACGCCGAGGCCGAGCAGGTTGATCGCTACGCCGGAGACGATGTGGTTGACGTTGAACGTCACCGTCGCCACCGCGTGCAGCAGCCCGCCCAGCGCGCCGAACACGAGCGCGGCCACCAGGCCGGCCCACGCGCCGCCGTAGTACGAACCCCAGGCGGCGCCCCAGGTCCCGAGGATCATCATGCCCTCGAGACCGATGTTGACCACGCCCGCGCGTTCGGCCCAGAGGCCGCCGAGCGCGCACAGCAGGATCGGCAGGGCCAGGCGCAACGCCGTCGACGACGTGTTCGACGACGTCAGCGCGGCGACGCCGGTGGAGTACGACGCCGTCGAGACGACGGCGATGGCGATCACGGCCCAGATGACCCCGCGGAGCCAGCCGGGGATCCGGGACCGCTTGCGGTGCACCGGCATGGCGCCGGGGCTGCCCGCGTCGGGCCGGGAGACGTCGGTGACGACCATCAGACCGCACCCCCTTCGGCGACCGAAGCGCCCTTGCGGCCGTTGCCGGCGAGTGCCCGGCCGACCCTGCGTTGTTCGGCGGCGAGGTCGGCCCGGCGCACGACCTCGTACGCCACGACGACCGACAGCACGATGATGCCCTGCATGATCGTCGCGATCTCCTTGGACACGTTGATCTGCTCCAGCGACACCGCCGAGGTGTCCAGGAACGCCCACAGCAGCGCGCCGAGCGCGATGCCACCGGGGTGGTTGCGGCCGAGCAGCGCGACGGCGATGCCGGTGAAGCCGTACATCTGGGTCGAGGTGATGCCGTAGGTGTAGTCGCGGCCGAGCAGCTCCGGCATCGCGACCAGGCCCGCGACGCCGCCCGAGAGCAGCATCGCGATCAGCGTCATCTTCTTGGCGTTGACGCCACCCGCGGCGGCCGCGGTGGTCGACTCGCCGGACGCCTTGAGCTCGAAGCCGAACCGCGTGCGGTTGAGCATGAACCAGTAGGCGGCACCGATAACGGCCGCGACGATGACGAACCCGAAGAGCGTGCCCGAGCCGAGCGGGATGCCCGGGATCCGGCCGGACGACGCGATCTCGCGGGTCCCGATGTTGTTGCCCCGCTGCACGCCGAACTGGTCGGCGTTGATGAGGAAGGCGATGATCCCGCCGACGATCGCGTTCAGCATGATCGTCGCGATCACCTCGCTCACCCCGCGGGTGACCTTGAGGATCGCCGGGACGGCCGCGTACGCCGCACCGGCGACGACCGCGACGATGAGGATCACCAGCGTGTGGATCACCGGCGGCAGCTGCAGAGCGCCACCGGCGATGGCCGCGACGACCGCCGCGAACCGGTACTGGCCTTCGACACCGATGTTGAACAGGTTCATCTGGAAGCCGATGGCGACCGCGAGCCCGGACAGGTAGTACACGGTCGCGAGGTTCACGGTGTCGACCGCGGTCGAGCCCTTGAACATCTGGCCGATCATGGTGCCGTACGCCTGCAGCGGGTCGGCCCCCGAAATGATCAGCGCGATCGCCGACAGCAGCACGGCGAACACGATCGCCAGCAGCGGTGGCAGCAGTTTCGTGCGCCAGGAGGTCACTCTTCTTCACCCTCTCCGGCGCCGGTCATCGCCGAGCCCAGTTCCTGCGGGGTCACGGTGGCGGGGTCGGCCTCGCTGACGAGCCGCCCGCGCAGCATGACGCGGATCGTGTCGGACAGGCCGATGAGCTCGTCGAGGTCGGCCGAGATGAGCAGCACGGCGAGGCCGGCCGCGCGCGCCTGGCGGATGTTCTCCCAGATCAGCGCCTGCGCGCCGACGTCGACACCGCGGGTCGGGTGCGACGCGATGAGCAGCACCGGGTTGCCGGACAGCTCGCGTCCGACGATCAGCTTCTGCTGGTTGCCGCCCGAGAGCGCCGCGGCGGGGACGTCGATCCCCGGCGTGCGGACGTCGTACTCGCGCACGATCCGCTCGGTGTCCGCGCGCGTGCCCGCGATGTCGAGCAACTGTCCTTTGGAGACCGGTTCGCGGGTCTGGTAACCGAGGATCCGGTTGACCCACAACGGTTGCGTGAGCAGCAGGCTGTGCCGCGTGCGGTCTTCGGCGATGTAGCCGATGCCGGCCTCGCGCCGCGCCAGCGTGCCGGCCTTCGTCAGATCGCGAGCCTTGCCCTCCGCGTCGACCAGCTCGATCTTGCCGCCCGAAGGCTTGCGCATGCCCATGATGGTCTCGACGAGCTCGGTCTGGCCGTTGCCCTCGACACCCGCGACGCCGAGCACCTCGCCCGCGCGCACGGTGAAGGTGACGTCGTCGAGCGCGTTGCGGTCCGAGCCCTCGGCGCCCAGCGTCAGCCCGGTCAGCCGCAGCACGGCGCGGTCGGTGACGGTGGACTCGCGGGTCTCCGGGCTGGGCAGCTCGGAACCGACCATCATCTCCGCGAGCTGGCGCGAGGTGATGGTCTTCGGGTCGGCCGTGCCCACGGTCGTGCCGCGCCGGATCACCGTCACGGTGTCGGCGATCGCGCGCACCTCGTCGAGCTTGTGGGAGATGAAGAGGAAGGTGTAGCCGTCGGCCTTCATCTCCCGGACGGTCGCGAACAGCGCGTCGACCTCCTGCGGCACGAGCACCGCGGTCGGCTCGTCCAGGATGATGATCTTCGCCCCGCGGTAGAGCACCTTGACGATCTCGACGCGCTGGCGGTCGGCGACGCCCAGCTCTTCGAGCAGGGTGTCGGGCTTGGCGTGCAGCCCGGTCCGCTCGGCGAGCTCGGCCAGCCGCGCGCGGGCGGCGCGGCCGATGCCGTGCAGGCCCTCGGCGCCGAGGAACACGTTCTCGCCGACCGTGAGGTTGTCGGCCAGCATGAAGTGCTGGTGCACCATGCCGATCCCGGCGCGGATGGCGTCCTGCGGGTTGCGCAGCTTCACCTCGTCGCCGTTGATCGCGATCGTGCCCTCGTCCGGCGGCTGCATGCCGTAGAGGATCTTCATCAGGGTGGACTTGCCGGCGCCGTTTTCGCCACAGATGGCGTGCACCTCGCCCGCGGCGACGGAGAGGTTGACGTCGGAGTTGGCCACCACGCCGGGGAACCGTTTGGTGATCCCGGTCAGCTGGACGGCGGGGACGCCCCGGTCGGGGACGGCCTCGGCCGGGGCCTCGGCAGTGCTCATGGGCGGGAGAATTCCATATCTGTCAAAACACGTGAGGGCTCGGAGGGAGAAGTCCCTCCGAGCCCTGCCCGCGTTGTCAGTTACTTCTGCGGCTTGTCCGAAACGGTGATCGCGCCCGAGATGATCTGGGCCTTGTAGCCGTCCAGGACGTCCTTGATGTCGTCGACCTTGCCGCCGGAGGTGGCGTAGCCGACGCCGTCGACCTTGAGGTCGAACCGCTTCGGCAGGGTCGTCAGGTCACCCTTGGCGACGGCCTGGATGTAGTCGAACACCGCGACGTCGACCCGCTTGAGCATGGACGTGATGATGACGTCCTTGTCGGCCGCGACGGTCTTCTGGTTGTACTGGTCGGAGTCGACGCCGATGGCCAGCGCGTTGCCCGACTTGGCGGCGTCGAAGACACCCTTACCGGAGGCGCCGGCGGCGTGGTAGATGACGTCCGCGCCCTTGGCGATCTCGGCCGCGGCCTTGGCGTTGCCCTTCGGCGGGTCCTGGAACCCGGAGAAGTCACCGGCCGGGGTGAGGTACTCGTCCTCGATCTTGATCTTGGACGAAACCGTCTTCGCGCCCTGCAGGAAGCCGGCCTCGAACTTCTGGATCAGCGGGGTGTTGACACCGCCGACGAAGCCGATGTGGCAGCTCTTGCTCTTGTACGCGGCGGCGACGCCGGCCAGGAACGAGCCCTGCTCCTCGGCGAAGACCAGCGGCGTGACGTTCGGGAGCGTGATCGAGTCGTCGTCGACGATCGCGAACTTGGTGTTCGGGTACTTGGCGGCGACGGCCTTGACCGAGTCCGCGTAGGCGAAGCCGACCGCGACGATCGGGTTCAAGCCCTGCGAGGCCATCTGGTCGAGGCGCTGCTGCTTGGCCGACTCGGCCTCGCTGGCGGACGCGGTGCTCTCGTTGACCGTCGTCACGCCCAGGTCGGCCTTCGCCTTGTCGGTGCCCGCGGCGGCGGCGTCGTTGAACGACGCGTCACCCCGGCCGCCGACGTCGAAGGCCAGGCCGATCTTGAGCTGGCTGCCGTCCACCTTGCCCCCGGCGGCGGCCGTGCTGCTCGACGCGGCGGGCGCGGCGGGCGGCTTCTGCGCGGTCACGCAGTCCGAACCACCCGACGAAGGCGCGGCGCTGTTGTTGCTGCTGCCACCGCTCGAGTCCTTGGCGCACCCGGCCAGGGTGAGCACCCCGGCCATGGCCACGGCGGCCAGCGCGGTTCCACGCATGCGACGCAACGTGTGTCTCCCTCCCCGCTGATCCAGCGGATGGTCAAGGGCACGACCCGGCCCACTGCCGGGTCGACCGCCAGACCGTACCCAACGGACAGGAATGCGCCATAGGAACGGCACGCTACGTAACACAAACGTTTACTCACGAGTCGCACGCGCGACCGGGCGCACACCCACTGTGATCAAAGCGATCATCGGGCGGCGCATTCGGCGGCTCCCAGACCTCCGGGACGGCCGAAATGCCGTTTGCTGTCACTCAGTGTGCCAGGCGGACCGAAGGATGGACCAGTCCGATCACTCTATGAGATGGCGCGAAGCGCAGGCCGGACGGACCGGCGACCGAATCGCTTCAGACGCCCGCCACCCGATCGGGCGTCAGCCGGGCGGGCGGGCCACCCCTCGCCTCCCGCAGTACGTCCACAGTGGACCCCCTTTTTCTGTGACCGCGCACACAATCGGTATGTGCCCCGGTGTCTGGTCCATCACAGAGAGGAACCCGGAGGTGAGCCGTCCGTCGGGAGCGGGTCTAGCATCCTTTTCATCCACGCTCGATGACCCTTGATCTCGGCATTGCCGCCGTAGACGTCCCCAGGTGGACGACGACGATCAGTGCGGACCTCACCGGCCACCGGGCACAAGTCAGACGTTGGAGGCCGTTCACCGATGTCCACCACGGCGAGCACTGCCAGCGGGGTGGGTTCACCCCCTTCGGGGGCGGGGACCAGCACCGCGGCAGGGGCGAGCGATCGGGCGGGTGCCTCACGCCGGCAGGGGACCTTCTACCGGGGCGACCCCGGCATGTGGTCCTGGGTGCTGCACCGCATCACCGGCGTGCTCACATTCTTCTTCCTGTTCGTGCACGTGCTCGACACCGCGCTGGTGCGCGTGTCGCCGAACACCTACGACCAGGTCATCGAGACCTACAAGACCCCGATCGTCAACCTCCTCGAGGTGGGCCTGGTCGGCGCGGTCCTCTTCCACGCGCTGAACGGCATCCGCGTCATGCTGGTCGACTTCTGGTCGAAGGGCCCGAAGCTGCAGAAGGCCATGCTCTGGGTGATCGGCGTGGTCTGGGTCGTCGTGATGGTCCCCGGTGCCTTCTTCATGCTGAAGCGCACCGTCGAAACGCTCTTCGGGGGTAACTGACATGGCCGACCTCGCCCTCGCGAACCCCCGCGCGCCGAAGCGTCCCGCCGCCCGCCGGAGCAACTTCGAGCTCTACAGCTGGCTGTTCATGCGGATCTCCGGCCTCGCGCTGATCATCCTGGTGCTCGGCCACCTGCTGATCATGAACATCCTCGACGGCGGCGTGCACCGGATCAACTGGGGCTTCGTCGCCGGCCGCTGGGCCTCGCCGTTCTGGCAGTTCTGGGACCTGGCCATGCTGTGGCTCGCCGAGATCCACGGCGGCAACGGCCTGCGCACCATCATCGACGACTACGCGCGCAAGGACAGCACGCGGTTCTGGCTGAAGATCCTGCTCTACGTCTCGATGGCGCTGATCCTGGCCGTCGGCACGATGGTGATCTTCACCTTCGACCCGAACATGCCCGCGAACTGAAGCCCGGAGACCTCCCACCATGCAGTTCCACAAGTACGACGTGGTGATCGTCGGCGCCGGCGGCGCCGGGATGCGCGCGGCCATCGAGTCCGGCCAGCGCGCCCGCACCGCGGTCCTCACCAAGCTCTACCCGACCCGGTCCCACACCGGCGCGGCCCAGGGCGGCATGTGCGCCGCGCTGGCGAACGTCGAAGAGGACAACTGGGAGTGGCACACCTTCGACACGGTCAAGGGCGGCGACTACCTCGTCGACCAGGACGCCGCGGAGATCATGGCCAAGGAGGCCATCGACGCGGTGCTCGACCTGGAGAAGATGGGCCTGCCGTTCAACCGGACGCCCGAGGGCAAGATCGACCAGCGCCGCTTCGGCGGGCACACGCGTGACCACGGCAAGGCCGCGGTGCGCCGCGCCTGCTACGCCGCGGACCGCACCGGCCACATGATCCTGCAGACGCTCTACCAAAACTGCGTCAAGTACGGCACGGAGTTCTTCAACGAGTTCTACGTGCTCGACCTGGTGCTGTCGGAGGACGACAACGGCAACCCGGTCGCCTCCGGCGTCGTCGCCTACGAGCTGGCCACCGGCGAGCTGCACGTCTTCCAGGCGAAGTCGATCGTGTTCGCCACCGGCGGCGCGGGCAAGATCTTCAAGACGACGTCGAACGCCCACACCCTCACCGGGGACGGCCTCGGCATCATCTTCCGCAAGGGCCTCCCGCTGGAGGACATGGAGTTCTTCCAGTTCCACCCGACCGGCCTCGCGGGCCTGGGCATCCTGATCTCCGAAGCCGTCCGCGGCGAGGGCGGGATCCTGCGCAACGCCGACGGCGAGCGGTTCATGGAGCGCTACGCCCCCACCATCAAGGACCTCGCGCCGCGCGACATCGTGGCGCGCTCGATGGTGCAGGAGGTGCTGCAGGGCCGCGGCTGCGGGCCGAACAAGGACTACGTCGTCCTCGACGTCACGCACCTGCCGGTCGAGGTCCTCGAGACCAAGCTGCCGGACATCACCGAGTTCTCCCGCACCTACCTGGGCGTCGACCCGGTGAAGGAGCCGGTGCCGGTGTTCCCGACCTGCCACTACGTGATGGGCGGCATCCCGACCAACGTCCACGGCGAAGCGCTGCGGGACAACGAGAACGTCATCCCGGGCCTGTACGCCGCGGGCGAGGTCGCGTGCGTGTCCGTGCACGGCTCGAACCGCCTGGGCACGAACTCGCTGCTGGACATCAACGTGTTCGGCCGCCGCGCTGGCATCGCGGCCGCGGAGTACGCACTGGCGCACGAGCACGTCGAGCTGCCGGAGAACCCGACCGCGCTGGTGGAAGAGCAGCTGTCGGGCCTGCTGTCGGAGCACGGCGACGAGCGCGTCGCCGACATCCGCAAGGAAATGCAGCAGACGATGGACTCGCACGCGTCGGTGTACCGGACCGAGGACACGCTGAAGCAGGCGCTGACCGACATCCAGGCGCTGAAGGCGCGTTACCAGCGGATCACCGTGGCGGACAAGGGCAAGCGGTACAACACCGACCTGCTCGAGGCCGTCGAGCTGGGCTTCCTGCTGGAGCTGGCCGAGGTGCTGATCGTGGGCGCGCTCGCGCGCAAGGAGTCCCGCGGCGGTCACGCCCGCGAGGACTACCCGAACCGCGACGACACGAACTTCATGCGGCACACCATGGCATACAAGCAGGGCACCGGGCTGGCGTCCGACATCCGGCTCGACTACAAGCCGGTTACCTTCACCCGCTACGAACCGATGGAGCGGAAGTACTGATGACTGCGGCAACCACTGAGGACGCTCCGGCCGCTTCGGACGCGCACACGCCGATCACGGTCACGCTGAAGATCCTCCGGTTCAACCCGGAGGTCGACACGGAGCCGCACTGGGAGTCCTACGACGTCCCGGCGCAGCGCACCGACCGGCTGCTGAACCTGCTGTTCTACGTCAAGGACTACATCGACGGGACGTTCTCGTTCCGCCGCTCGTGCGCACACGGCGTGTGCGGGTCCGACGCGATGCAGATCAACGGCATCAACCGCTTGGCGTGCAAGGTCCTGATGAAGGATCTGCTCGAGAAGGACGGCAAGAAGACCACGATCACGATCGCCCCGATCAAGGGCCTGACGACGTTGAAGGACCTCTACGTCGACATGGACCCGTTCTTCGAGGCGTACCGGGCGATCAAGCCGTACCTGATCAACTACAGCCCCGAGCCGACGCGCGAGCGTCTCCAGTCCCAGGCGGACCGCGACCGGTTCGACGACACCACGAAGTGCATCCTGTGCGCGTGCTGCACTTCGTCGTGCCCGGTGTACTGGAACGACGGGTCGTACTTCGGCCCGGCGGCGATCGTGAACGCGCACCGGTTCATCTTCGACTCCCGTGACGAGGGAGCGGAGGAGCGCCTGGACATCCTGAACGACGGCGAGGGCGTGTGGCGCTGCCGGACGACGTTCAACTGCACGGACGCGTGTCCCCGGGGTATCCAGGTGACGAAGGCGATCCAGGAAGTGAAGCGGGCTTTGCTCTTCAAGCGCGTCTGACATCCTTCACGACGAAGGGCCCCCGCTCGACTGAGCGGGGGCCCTTCGTCGTCCTGCCAGGGCAGGCAACCGCCAGCCGGCAGCGCAAGCCGACCACGAGATCACCAGACCTCCCCCGCCCCTCATCCCAGCCTTCTCTTCAGCCGGCGGTCGGGTTTGTCAAGGCACGCTTTCCCGCCTTGACAAACCCGGGCGGCGGCTGAGAATCCGACCGGAGGGGCGGGGGAGGTCGGACCCGCTTTCTCACGCGGTAGAACAAAAACTGTCCTCGCCGGACGGGCAGGCTCCGGGATGACCGCCCGTCCCGCTGGCCTCTCACCTTTTCGAGGTGGGCCGCTGGGTGGTCATCCCATCGCCTGAACGAGGCCCATCCCTTTGAGCCGGGCCCGCAAGCTTGCGCTGTCTTCTCGCGTTGCGCTTCGGGTTGCGGGCCCGGCTCAAAGTGATTTGACGGCCTCAGGCGACGGGATGACCACGCAGCTCCTTTGCTGGGGTCAGCGGACCGCGTCCAGGGCGTTGACCAGGCCGTGGCCGTAGTACGAGTTGTTCTTCGCCGGCCCCGTGCACTCCGTCTCCGCCGACGCGCACGTCACCGGGTCCGCTTCACCCGTCAACACCCGGGCCAGCAGCTGCGGCGGAAGCCCCCGGAAGCGGGACGCGATCAGCGCCGCGACCCCGGCCGCGTGCGGCGAGGCCATCGACGTCCCGCACTTCGAGCCGTACAGCCCGCCGAACACCGTCGTCGACAGCGGGCACGAGGGGCCCTCACCCGCGGGAGGCATCTGCGAGAAGTCGCCGCCCGGAGCTGTCACGTCGATCGAACCGTAGTTGCTGAACGACGACTTCGTGCCCGCGTAGCCCACCGATGACACCGTCACGACGCCGTCGATCGCCTTCGGGAGGATGCCGCACGACGAGTCCACCGGGTGGGGGCGGTTCGGGTCCGTCGTCTGGGAAGTCGTGTCGAAGCCCGAGTTGCCCGCCGCCGACACGTTCAGGACCCCGTGGTGCGTCGAGTACTGGATCGCGCGCCGGACCGCCTCGTAAGCCGCGGCGTCTCCGGGCTCGCGGGAGCAGAAGAACATGCCCGGGTCGATGTAGTAGCTGTTGTTCGTCACCGGGAAGCCGTGCTTGGCCGCCCACACGAAGCCGCAGACCGCCGACTCCGGGAAGATGTAACCGTCGTCGTTGACGACCTTCACCGAGGCCAGGCGCACTCCCGGCGCGATGCCCGTGAAGCCCGCCGCCGGGTCCTTGCCCGCGATCGTGCCCGCCACGTGCGTTCCGTGGTCGGACGTCGTCGGGGCCCACGACGCCGGGGAGGTGTCCGCGGCGCCCGTGATGCAGCCCGCCGATTCCGAAGGCGAAACGGCCGCCTTCAACGCCGGGTGCGTAGCGTCGATACCCGAGTCCAGGACGCCGACCGTCACCGACCGGCTGCCCTGGTACTTCTTGTTCGCCTCCGGCGCGTGAATCGCCTTCATGTCCCACTGCTGCGCCGACAGGTCACCCGCGGCGGCCGTCGAGCGCGTGTCCTCCAGCGTCCGCACCGCGCCCAGCGAACGAGCGGCAAGACCGGAAGAAGCCACGTCCTTCCCGCCCGAGTAAGCCCGGTAGACGCCGATCTTCTGCTGGAAGTCCGCGTTGCGCGAGCTGGCGATCGCGACGCCGATCTCGCCGTAGTACGCCACCTTCGTGCCGCACTTCGCCGCCAGCTCCTTGTCGACGGCCGAAGCACGCGTGCCCGGCTGGTAGGTCACCACGTAGGTGTACGGCGTGCTCGTCGTGTCGCAAGCGACCTGCGCGGCCTCGGCGGCCGGTGCCGCGACGAACAGGCCGCCCCCGACGGCCAGCACGAGCGGGGCCGCCATTCGGCGTAAACGGGACATTCCACCTCCAGAGTCAGTGGCGTCAACCTAAACCGGCCCCGGGGACCGCGCCACCGACCAAAGTCAGGAGGAGACGCGCGAAGTAGCACGCACCCCGCGCCAGCCCAGCACGCCGATGACCGTCCCGAGCACGAACGACACGACCGTCAGCACCGCGTGCACCACGAAGTACGCGGTCGGCGAGCCGTCGGGCGTCCAGGACTGGTCGCTCGCCCACAGGTTCTTGGCGAACGTGATCCAGATGATCCACGACCACACGCCGAAGGCCAGCAGGAACAGCGAGGTGCCTCGCGAAATGCGCATGCCCCTGAGTATGCGACGCGAGCCTCGGCGCTAGATTGCGTGGGTGCACTCCGCTGTCTTCCGGTCGCTCAAGGTCTTCACGACGACGCTCGCCGCCGCCCTCCTGGCCCTGAGCACCCCGGTCCTCGCCGCCGCGGCGCCGCAGCAGGGCCAGTGCGCGAACCGCCAGGCCCCGCCGGCCCCCGTCGACACGTCGGAGAAGCCCGCGCCCGGCCAGCAGGCCCCGCCGGCGCTGGCCGTGCCCGCCGTCCCGGTCGGCGGCCCGCGGATGGCCGAGTGCGGCCTGGTCACCCCGGACGGCGCGCTCAACCCGCCGGACGGCAACACCGCGGCGTCGTGGGTGGTGCAGGACCTCGACACCGGCGCGGTGATCGCGGCCAAGGACCCGCACGCCCGGGAGCGGCCGGCGTCGCTGATCAAGACGCTGCTCGCGCTCGTCGTGGTCACCCAGCTGAACCCGCAGCAGGTGCTCGTCGCGACGAAGGAGGACGCCGAGCAGGAGTGCACCTGCGTCGGCCTCGTCGCCGGTGGCCAGTACACCGTCGACCAGCTGCTGCACGGCCTGCTGATGCACTCGGGCAACGACGTCGCGCACGCGTTCGCCACGGCGCTCGGCGGGGTCGACTCCGCGGTGGCCAAGATGAACGCGCTGGCGGCCCGCATCGGCGCGCACGACACGCGCGCCGCGACGCCGTCGGGGCTCGACGGGCCGGGCATGTCGACCTCGGCCTACGACCTGAGCCTGATCTTCCACTACGCGATGAAGCAGCCGGAGTTCGCGAAGGTCGTCTCGACGAAGAACTTCGAGATCCCGGCGACCGGCGGCAAGCCGGCCATCCCGGTCTACAACGACAACAAGCTGCTCGGCGTCTACCCCGGCTTCCTCGGCGGCAAGACCGGCTTCACCGACGACGCCCGCCACACCTACGTCGGCGCGGCGCAGCAGAAGGGCAAGCGGCTCGCGGTCGTCATGCTGCGCGCCGAGCAGAAGCCGACGAAGGTCGTCGACCAGGCCGCGAAGCTGCTCGACTACGGCTTCGAGCTGGAGGCCGACCGCGCCGTGCCGGTCGGCCGGATCGACTACCAGGCCCCGGTCACCACCCCCGAAAGCACCGACACGTCCGTGCTCGCCGACGGCGGCACCGGCAACAGCGGGACGTCCTCGGCCGCGGCCGCCGCCAAGGAAGACCCGTTCGGGGTCACCGGCTGGATCATCACACTGGTGGTGTTCCTGATCATCGTCGGCGCGTTCGTGGTCGGGCACCAGCGCAAGAAGGCCGCGAACTAGCGGAACCCGGGGCCGGGTTCGGGGGTCACCCGATCGGTGGCGATCGCGCCGCCGCAGTGTCCACACGCGACGTACGTCTCGGCGACCTCGCCACAGTCGTGGTGGCGCAACAGGATCGGCGGGCCTTCCGGACCGGCGAGGTGCTTGTCGCCCCACTGCATGAGCGTGACGACGGCGCCGAAGAGGTCCCGCCCGGCCTGCGTCAGCACGTATTCGGGCACGGGGTCGACGCGGTCGAGCACGCCGGCGTCGACGAGGGTCTTGAGCCGCGCGGACAACGTCGGGCGCGGGATCGACAAGTTGCGCGCGAACTCGCCGTAGCGCCGCACGCCGAAGAACGTCTCCCGCAGGATGAGCAGGCTCCAGCGCTCCCCGACCAGGTCGAGCGCGCGTCCGACCGAGTCGCTGGTGAACCGGTGCGTCAGGCCGGTCACAGCTGCTCCGTGCGGGCCGGGACGCCCAGCAGCAGCTTGCCGGACAGCTCGAAGCTGGCCGGGTTGACCTGGAAGTGGGCGGTCGCGGTGTGGGCGTCGCGGAAGCGGCGCTGCAACGGCGAAGTCTCGTAGATCGCCGCGCCGCCGCCCAGGTCGTACATGCTTTCGGCGACCTTCGCGGCGGTGCGCGTGACGTGCGTGGCGGCCAGCCGCAGGCCGAGTTTCAGCTGGTCGGAGACCGGTTCGGCGCCCTGCGCGGCCTGCCAGGCCTCGTCGATGCTGGTGTAGAAGAGCAGCCGCGCGGCGCGCACGGCGGCCTCGGCTTCCGCGACGGCCGCCTGCGTCGCCGATCGCTCGGCGAGCGACCGGCTGGAGCCGAGGGGTTTGCGCGTCGAGGCGAGCTCGACGAGGTCGTCGATCGCGCCGCGCGCGTTGCCCAGCGCGGCCGCCGCCACCGACAGCGCGAAGAAGCCGAAGAGCGGAAAGCGGTGCAGCGCAACGGCTTCCGCGGGCGGGCCACCCAGCACCGAGAAGACGCGGTGCCCGGGGACGAACAGCTCGTCGGCGACGCAGTCGTGGCTGCCGGTGCCGCGCAGGCCGGTGGTGTGCCAGGTGTCGAGGACTTCGATCTCGGCTTTCGGCAACGCGGCGACGTACAGCTCGCCTTCGTGCACGAAGCCGGCAAAGAGCCAGTCGCAGTGCGGGATGCCACTGCAGAACGCCCACCGGCCGGAGACGACGTAACCCCCGTCTGTCTTCTTACCGGCCCCGCGCGGCGCCCAGACGCCCGCGGCGACGGTCTTCGGGTCGCCGAAGACCTCTTCGGCGCACTTCGGCGGGGCGTAGGCCGAGAGCAGGCTGCTCGTCACGGCGATCGAGACGCACCAGCCGGCCGAGGCGTCGCCGCGCGCGACGGTCTCGGCGGTTTCGAGGCTGAGCGCGGGTGGGGCTTCCGGGCCGCCCAGGTAGCCGGGGACGCCGCTGCGCAGGAGCTGGGCGTCGGTCAGCTTGGCGACGAGCTCGGCCGGCAACGCGCGCTGCCGTTCGGTGACGGGCGCGAGCGACTTGGCGAGGGCGGCGCACTCGCGGGCGGCGTCCAGCATGAAACCTCCGGTTCAGATTTCTTACCGGTTCAGTTTCTTTACTGGGCGGATCGGTGTCAAGGCTTGCGGCGGCCACCCAGCCACGCGAGCAGCGCACCGGCGCTGAACGCACCCGCGACGGCGCCGACGCCTGGCCCGCGCTGCACGGTGACGCTCTGCTCGAGCCGCACCGGCGGCGGGGGCGCGACGACCTTGCGCTCGTTCTCCTTCGCCGTCGCCGTCCAGGCGGTGACGAGCAGGAGGAAGCGCGAGACGAAGTTCGCGAAGACGAGCAGGCCGATGACCGGGCCGAACAGCGCGAACGCCGGCGACTTCGTGACGCTGGCCAGGTAGAACGTGGCGGCCTGCTGCAGGATGACGAACCCGACGGAGGCGAACACCGCGCCCTTGACCGCGCTGCGCAGCGCGACGCGTTCGCGCGGCAGGCGCGCGATGACCCAGAGGAAAACGAGGGTGTTGGCGGCCAGGCCGAGCACGATGGTCGCGATGCGGAGCAGGACCTTCGCCCAGGTCTCGTCGGCCAACCCGACGAGCCCGAGCAGGAAGTTCCCGACACCGCCGCCGATCGCGGTCAGCGCGAACGAGACGACGAGCGCGACACCCAGCCCGACCAGCGCGACGAGGTCCTTGAGCGTCTGCTTGACGATCGGCTGGGACTGCTTCTCCTGCCCCCACTGCGCGGTGAGCGCGTCCCGGAGGTTCGACATCCAGCCGACGCCGGAGTAGAGGGCGATGAGCAGACCGAAGATCCCGATCCCGCTGCCGGCTCCGATCGCGGCGTCCACGATGCCCTGGACGAGGCTGCGCAGGCCCGAGGGCACCGAGTTGTTGATGCTGTCTTTGATCTGGTTGATGATGTGCGGGTCATGGTTGACGACCAGCCCGACCACGGCGAAGGCGACCATCAGGATCGGGATGACCGACAGGACGCTGAAGTAGGTGATCGCGGCGGCGTAGTGGTTGCCGTACCGCTCGGTGAAGGCCTCGTTCGCCCGGATCAGGTGATCGAGCCACGGGTACTTCCGCCGCAGCCGCGGCAGGAGCTTTTCCTTCTCTTCGTTCGCCACCGTGAAACGCTAACCACGCCCGGTGACTCCCGCAACGCGAGCGGCTCACGTGAGGGAGGCGAGGAGGGCCGGGTAGGCGTCGGCTTCACGCAGGATCACAGCCCCGGGGCGCGTCGCGGCGTACTCGGCCACGCGGTCGTACGCCGCCGTCAGGTCTTCCTCCGTGAGGGGCGCCGCTGTCTCGATCTCCGACGAACCGCGTCCGGCGAAGCGCCGGCGGGTCTCCTCGCGGCCGGGCAGGAGCACGATCTCGTGGAAGCTCGCGCCGGTCTCGGCGGCCAGTGCTTCGAGCCGCTCGGCGAACCCCGGGCGGGCCAGCAGCTGGGGCACCACGACGTCGTGGCCTGCGGTCAGATGCGTGCGGGCCGCCGTCACCGCGAGGTCTCGCGCCAGCACGCCCGCCTCGCCCGGCGAAGAACGCCAGCCGCCGATCATTGCGCGGACGACGTCCACGTCCAGGGCGAGCGCCGGTGGGTGGGTGTCGGCGTAGCGCCGGGCGAGCGTTGACTTGCCGCTGCCCGGCGGGCCGTTCAGCAGGATCAGCTTCACCGCACCGGCGGCAGGAAACCGATCCGCTGGTACGTCTTGGCCAGCGTCTTCGACGCCACGTCGCGGGCGCGCTCCGCTCCCGCCGCGAGGACCTTGTCCAGCTCCGCGACGTCGTCCAAATAGGACTGCGCACGGTGTTGAATGGGGGTCACCCACTCGACGAACACCTCGCCGAGGTCCTTCTTGAGGTCGCCGTAGCCCTTGCCCTCGTACGCCGCCTCGAGGTCGGCGATCGTGCGGTCGGTCAAGGCCGAGTAAATAGTCAGCAGGTTCGAGACGCCCGCCTTGTTCTCGGCGTCGAACTTGACCTCGCGGCCCGTGTCGGTGACCGCCGAGCGGATCTTCTTCGCCGAACGCTTCGGGTCCTCGAGCAGCTCCACGATCCCGTTCGCGCTGGAGGCCGACTTGCTCATCTTGGCCGTCGGGTCCTGGAGGTCGTAGATCTTCGCCGTGTCCTTGATGATGTACGGCTCCGGCACGACGAACGTCTTGCCCAGCCGGTTGTTGAAGCGCTGCGCGAGGTCGCGCGTCAGCTCCAGGTGCTGGCGCTGGTCCTCGCCGACCGGGACCGCGTCCGCCTGGTAGAGCAGGATGTCCGCGGCCTGCAGGATCGGGTAGGTGAACAGGCCGACGCTGGAGCGGTCGGAGCCCTGCTTCGCGGACTTGTCCTTGAACTGCGTCATCCGGCCGGCCTCACCGAACCCGGTCTGGCACTCCATGACCCAGCTCAGCTGGGCGTGCTCCGGGACGTGGCTCTGCACGAACAGGGCGCTGCGCCGCGGGTCGATGCCGATGGCGAGCAGCTGCGCGGCCGAGACGCGGGTGCGCTGCCGCAGCACCTTCGGGTCCTGCTCGACGGTGATCGCGTGCAGGTCGACCACGCAGTAGAACGGCTCGTGGGTGTCCTGCAGCCGCACCCACTGGCGCAGCGCGCCGAGGTAGTTGCCGAGGTGGAACGAGTCGGCGGTGGGCTGGATCCCGGACAGGACCCGCGGACGGCGTTCGGCGACGGTCTGCTCTTCGGACACGGGAGGATTCTTCCAGGCCGGGCGGTGCGGCGGGTGCCGAGGGGGCCCAAGCTGGGGATTCTTCCAAGTCGCGCCACGGCCGGGAATCGCCCGCCGGGTAGCGCAACGGACGCCGCGCGACAGGTCAGGCGTGCGGGCGCTGCGTGAGGAACGGGCGGGTCGGCGTGGCCTCGGGCTCGCCGAGGACGGCCTCGGCCATCGCCGTGACCGGGCCGGGCGCTTCGGGGACCGCCGGGGCGGCCTCCGCGACGCGGGCCTTGCGACGCTGGCGCAGCACACCCAGCGTCATGCCGACGATGCCGAGCGCGACCGCGACCAGCCCGACCGGGCCGAGCACGCCGAAGCTCTCCGCGCCCGAGTCCGCCTGCGCGGTCACGACGTCGGCGAACGCGTTCCCGCCGCCGGCCAGGAGCAGCGCCGCCGGGACGAGCGCGACCACCGCGGCGGCGCGAGATGCGCGCAGCGTGGACCGCATCAGGGTTGGACCTGGGTTGCGCACCGGAGTGCCTCCCGCGATTGACGAGCGAAACGCTCACCCATACGAGTGAGACGCTGCATGCTGCTGGTCAAAAAACTACCGAGTGTGTCAAGACCCGGAGGCGCTGACCGACTCGGCGGCCGACACTAGCGCCCAACCGAGAACACGATCCGGGCACCCCCACGGTTCACATCGCCACCCGAGTGGGTGTTGCGGAAGACGGAACGCTCGTACAGAAAGTAGAGAATGACCGGTCACTGTCCGGCCGTCCGTCACTCGTTCATCGCAATCCGAGCTCACCCTCTGCCATTCGCCGCAGTCCCCACTGCTCCGATCGCGCGGTCTTATTCGGAAAACTATTAACACGAAAGTGATTGGTCTATACCTCTTGGTGTAACCCATTCGGCTCGGTCGGACCGCGCACGACCGGCGTGATCAAGAGGAGTCCCGAATGTCGATTACCCGGTTCCTGAAGCGCACCGGCGTGGCGGTGAGCGCGCTCGCCGCGGCGGCCGCCGCCGTCGTGCTCCCGGCCACCACCGCGTCCGCCGCGGCGGACGCGTCCTTCGTGGTCAGCGAGGCCCAGTTCGACCAGATCTTCCCGAACCGCAACAGTTTCTACACCTACAGCGGCCTGACCGACGCGTTGTCGGCCTACCCCGGCTTCGCCAACACCGGCGACGACACGGTGAAGAAGCAGGAAGCGGCGGCGTTCCTGGCGAACGTCAACCACGAGACCGGCGGCCTCGTCTACGTCGTCGAGCAGAACACCGCGAACTACCCGCACTACTGCGACGCGAGCCAGTCCTACGGCTGCCCGGCCGGCCAGGCCGCGTACTACGGCCGCGGCCCGATCCAGCTGAGCTGGAACTTCAACTACAAGGCCGCCGGCGACGCGCTCGGCATCGACCTGCTCGGCAACCCGTACCAGGTCGAGCAGAACGCGGCCGTCGCGTGGAAGACCGGGCTCTGGTACTGGAACACCCAGAGCGGGCCGGGCACGATGACGCCGCACGACGCGATGGTCAACCAGCGCGGCTTCGGCGAGACCATCCGCAGCATCAACGGCTCGATCGAGTGCAACGGCGGCAACCCGGCGCAGGTCCAGAGCCGGATCGACAAGTACACGCAGATCACCGGGATCCTCGGGGTCCCGGCCGGTGACAACCTGTCCTGCTGAGCCGGGCGCGGCGAGAAGGGCCTTCCCGGCAGACCGCCGGGGAGGCCCTTTTTCGTTTCACGCCTGGGGATCGAGGTGCCCCAGGAGCTTGCGCAGGACGTCGTCGAGCAGAGCCAGGTCCTTTTCGGACAGTCCGGACAGCAGCTCGGAGACGTTCGCGGTGTGCTCGGTCATCGCGGCGTCGACGGCGTCGAAACCCGCGTCCGTCAAGCGGATCCGGAAGCTGCGGCGGTCGTTCGGGTCCAGCGCGCGCTCGACGAACCCGGCCTTCTCCAGCCGGTCGAGACGGCTCGTCATGCCGGCGCGGGACATCATCAGCGTCGCGGACAGCTCGGACGGGATCAGCGTGTAGGGCGGCCCGGACCGGCGCAGCGCCGCCAGGACGTCGAACTCCCCGCGCTGCAGGCCGAACTTGCCGAACACCCGCTCCTGGGCCGGGCCGAGCACCAGCGCCAGCCGGCCCATTCGCCCGGCCACGCCGATGGCGGTCAGGTCGAGGTCGGGGCGTTCGCGGTGCCAGGCCGACACGACGGCGTCGACGGCGTCTTCGTCACTCACCCCGCTCACTCTATTCGACGTCGGCACTATTCGCTGCCTGATAGTTTGACAGCGAACTATCAGGCATGGAACCATCGTCGGCATGACGACATTGCTGGTACGCCACGACGAAGCCGAGCAGCTCGGCTCGACCCCCGACACGATGACCCTGCTCGCGGACGTCTCCCAGACCGGCGGGCACCTGAGCACGAACCGCGCGTCGCTGGGCCGCGGGCGCGACGGCGCGACGCCGCACTTCCACACCTCGTCGGCCGAGATGTTCTTCCTGCTGGACGGCGAGCTCGAGGTCCTGAACGGCGAAGACGTCGTGACGGTCCGGACCGGCGACATGCTGTTCGTGCCGCCGCACACGAATCACGCGTTCGGCGCGACGGCGCGGTCGGGCGCGGACTTCCTGATCGTCTTCACACCCGGCGTCGAGCGCTTCGAGTACTTCCGGATGATCGACCGGATCCGCCGGGGCGAGGCGTCGCCGGCGGAGATCCTGGCGACGCAGGACCGGTTCGACAACCACTTCGTGGACAGCGCGGCCTGGCGCGCCGCCCGCGCGGCCTAGATGTCGTAGGTGGCGGTGACCGGCGCGTGGTCGGACCAGCGCTGGTCGTAGGCGGCCGCGCGCTCGACGACGACGTCGACGACCTTCTCGGCAAGGCCCGGGGTGGCGAGCTGGCAGTCGATGCGCCAGCCGGAGTCGTTGTCGAAGGCCTGGCCGCGGTAGGACCACCAGGTGTACGGGCCGGGGCCTTCGGGGTCGAGGCGGCGCTGGACGTCGGTGTAGCCGGCCTCGGTGTACACGCGGCCGAGCCAGGCGCGTTCCTCGGGGAGGAAGCCGGAGTTCTTGCGGTTGCCGCGCCAGTTCTTGAGGTCGACGGTGTCGTAGGCGATGTTCCAGTCCCCCACGACGACCACCTCGCGCCCGGCCGCGGCGGCCTTCGCCCGCAGTTCGACGAGGTAGGGCAGGAACGCGGCCATGAAGCGTTCCTTTTCGTCCTGGCGCTCGGTGCCGACGTCCCCGCTGGGCAGGTAGAGGCTCGCGACCACGACGTCCGGCAGGTGGACTTCGAGGTAGCGGCCGCTGTCCTCGAACTCGGGTTCCCCGAAGCCGATCCGGACCTCTTCGGGCTCGGTGCGGCTGTAGACGGCGACACCGTTGCGTCCCTTGACCGCGGAGGGGGCGTGCACCGCGAACCAGCCCTCGGGCGCGACGACCTCGGCGGGGAGCTGCTCCGCCGTGGCGCGCACTTCCTGGCAGCAGACGACGTCGGCCTTCGTGGCGGCGAGCCACTCGACGAAGCCCTTTTTGGCGGCGGCGCGGAGGCCGTTGACGTTCACGGTGGAGACGGTCAGCACCTGCTGCACGCTACCGGCTCGCGTTTCCCGGACCGGTGGCCGCTCTGCCAGACTGCCGGGCATGGGTGAGCTGACGGTGCTCGGCAGCTGCGGCGCGTTCCCGGAGCCCGGGCGGGCGTGCGCGGGATTCCTGTTGTCGCACAACGGGTTTCGCGTCGTCCTCGACCTCGGGTACGGCGCGGCGTCGCGCCTGTTCGCGCACGGGCTGCCCGACGCCGTGGTGGTGACGCACGAGCACCCCGACCACTGCGCGGACGTGAGCGCGCTCGGGCGGGCCTGGCACTACACGGTCCAGGCCGGCAGCGGGTCGCCGCGGTTGCCGCTGCACTGCACGCCCGGCACGCTCCGGCGCCTGGAGGCGATGGAGCCGCGGCCGCACCCGGCGGAGCTGTTCGAGGTGCACGACCTCGGCTCGCCGGCCGACGTGGGACCGTTCCGGCTCACGACTTACGAGCTGCCGCACTACCTGCCGAACTTCGGCGTCCGGCTGACGGCGCCCGGGCTCACGGTGGCTTACACCGGGGACACGGGACCGTCGCCGGCGTTGGCGGACCTCGGCCGCGACGCGGACCTGTTCATCTGCGACGCCACCCTCCGCACCCCACCGGCGGAGGGAGAGCCCCGCTTCTTGATGACCGCGGCCGAGGCAGGCCACTGGGCAGCCGAGGCCGGAGCGCGCCGGCTCATGCTGACCCACTTCTGGCCGGGCACCGACCGAGCGGCGGCTGCCGCCGAGGCCCGCACCGAGTTCGGCGGCGAGGTGCTGGTCGCGGAAGAGGGTCTGACCGTCACGCTTTGACGCTCGGGAGTGGTTGCCCTGGGCTGGCACCGCGGAGCGCCCGCGCTGCCATGGCCGGGAAGCTCGCGCACGCAGCCGACCTCGGTCCGCCGAGCGCCACCTCGCATGTCGATGCCGAGCCTGCGCGCCGACGAGACCGGGGGCGCGCTGACCTGGCACAGCCTGCGCGCGGCCACGGCCGAGCACTCGCCTACGCAGCCAGCCTCGACCCGCCGAGCGTCACCCAGCACGCTGATGCCGAACCTGTGCGCCGACCAGACTTGGAGTCGCGCTCCGCAGGCCCGGCAGGCGCGGAGGGAGTTCGCCCTCTCGCTCCGACCCCCGTCCGAGCGCGGTCCCCAGGTTTCCTCCTCCGGCACCCGCCGAGCCGCCGGCACACCCACCGCCCGCGGAACTCCCCCTGGAGACCCCGCGGACACCGCCTCAGCCCATGCCGCATTCAGTTGTCGTCCGCCCCCGGACGTTCGGCCACACCTCCGCTCACCTGCGTTTTCCGGCTCGCCAAGTTCTATCAGCGACCACCGACAAAAAACGCGCCTCGAAGCCACCCGCGCGCGTTCGCCGGGCTTGAGACGAGTGAGAACTCAGCAGGCGGACCCGGCGACCGGCTCGGTGAACGCGGCGGCCACCCACTTGTCGTCGGCCACCTTCCGGAAGCCGTTCTGCACGCCCGGGAGCGCGTCGAACTGGGCGTCGCGCAGGTACTTGCCGACGATCTTCGCGTTGCCGTCGGCCGTCTCGCGGGCGTTGAGGACGTCCGCGGTCACGGTCACCTTGCAGCCGGTCGCCGAAGCGCCCGAGGCCTGCTTGTCCGTGTTCACCACGTAGACCAGGACGACCAGGACGATGGCGCCCAAGATGAGCAAAGTCTTCTTCGACATGCCTTCCTCCAACCGCGTGCCCCGTCCCACGCCAAGGGTAGGCAATCCTTTACCCGGACCGACAGCGCCGGACGCAGCAACCACCCGGAGGCGCCAGTCCGCATCCCCCGCCGGTGACGCACCGTGTACGAAAAAGGCCCCCTTCCCGGCGAACCGGAAAGGGGGCCCTTCGACCACGCTCAGCCCTGGGCGATCTTCTTGGCCAGGTTGTCGTCCAGCGTCGCGAGGAACTCCTCGGTCGTCTGGAACGGCTGGTCCTTGCTGATCAGCAGCGCCAGGTCCTTCGTCATCTGGCCGGCCTCGACCGTCTCGACGACGACCTGCTCCAGCTTGTTCGCGAAGCCGATCAGCTCCTGGTTGCCGTCCAGCTTGCCGCGGTGCTCGAGGCCCCGGGTCCACGCGTAGATCGACGCGATCGGGTTCGTCGACGTCGGCTTGCCCTGCTGGTGCTGGCGGTAGTGCCGGGTGACCGTGCCGTGCGCGGCCTCGGCCTCGACGGTCCGGCCGTCCGGCGTGCGCAGCACCGACGTCATCAGGCCGAGCGAGCCGAAGCCCTGCGCGACCGTGTCGGACTGGACGTCACCGTCGTAGTTCTTGCACGCCCAGACGTAGCCGCCCTCCCACTTCATCGCCGCGGCGACCATGTCGTCGATCAGGCGGTGCTCGTAGGAGATGCCCTTGGCGTCGAAGGCGGCCTTGAACTCGTTCTGGAAGATCTCCTCGAACACGTCCTTGAACTGGCCGTCGTAGGCCTTGAGGATGGTGTTCTTGGTGGAGAGGTAGACCGGCAGGCCGCGGTCGAGGCCGTACTGCAGCGACGCGCGCGCGAAGTCCTCGATGGACTTCTTGAAGTTGTACATCCCCATGGCGACGCCGCCGCCCTCGGGGAACTTCGCGACCTCGAACTCCATCGGCTCGGAGCCGTCGTCCGGGGTGTAGCTGATGGTCAGCGTGCCCGGGCCGGGGACCTTGAAGTTGGTCGCCTTGTACTGGTCGCCGTGGGCGTGGCGGCCGATGATGATCGGCTTCGTCCACGTCGGCACCAGGCGCGGGATGTTCTGGATGACGATCGGCTCGCGGAAGATCACGCCGCCGAGGATGTTGCGGATCGTCCCGTTCGGGGACAGCCACATCTTCTTGAGGCCGAACTCTTCGACGCGCGCCTCGTCCGGGGTGATCGTGGCGCACTTGACGCCGACGCCGTGCTTCTTGATCGCGTTCGCGGAGTCGACCGTGACCTGGTCGTCGGTGCGGTCCCGCTCCTCGATGCCCAGGTCGTAGTAGTCCAGGTTCACGTCCAGGTACGGGTGGATCAGCTTGTCCTTGATGAACTGCCAGATGATGCGGGTCATCTCATCGCCGTCGAGTTCGACGACGGTGCCCTGGACCTTGATCTTGGCCATGAGCAGCGGTGCTCCTTCCGCGGATCTTCGCGTTCTTCTTTTAAGTCTCGCCGGTAGCGGTACAAGCGTACTGCTTGACCGTCCTGGATGGTTCCAGTAGTGGCCGGTATCAAGTCTCCCCCGGCCGTTTGTGGCCAGGGTCACCGGGCACGACCTGCCGTTAGGCCGATCCGACCGCTCGCCGAGCGAGCGTCGCGCTTCCGGGTGAACCAGGGCACGATGCCATCCGTGAACTCATCATGCGGGAGGTGACGGCCATGTCGACCCATCGGTACGCCGAGTACGAAGACGACTACGAGGACTACGAAGACCCCGAGAACACCGCTGACGTGCTCGACGAGCGGCCGCGCCGTGGCGTCGCCCACCTGGTCAGCGCGCTGAGCGGCCTGCTGCTCACGCCGGTCGCGCTGGGCCTGCTGAGCTGGGGCGGGCTGCGCCAGCAGCAGCTGGTCCAGGCGACGCTGAGCACCAACCGCGACTCGCTGGGCATCGCGCTGCTGGCCGGCGGGGCGATCCTGCTGCTCGTCGTCGCGTCGCTCGGCGCGCTGTCGGCGGTCGGGCCGATCCTCGGCGGGCTGATCTACGGCGTGCTGCCCGGCGTCGCGGCGATGGCCGTGCCCGAGTGGGGCTTCCGGCTGGTGAACCTCATGCCGAAGAGCGACATCGCGTACGGCGTCATGGACTTCCTCTTCATCGGCGGCCTGCTCGGCGTGGGCTTCCTGCTGGTCGGCAGCGGGCTCGCCAACGCACTGGTGCGGCGGCGCCGGGAGGCCTGAACCACGCCGGTGGGATCATCGGCCGATGGGGTTGTTCACCGTCGCGGAGGCACGCGACGAACTGGCGCGGCTGCGGCCGGTCCTCGACGAGCTGGTGCGAGTCCGGGCCGACGCGGCGGAGCTCGCGGCATCACTGCGCCCGGGCGGGCGGGAGACCGAGCTGGGCGGCCTGCCCGAGTGGAAGGCCGCGCAGGCCCGGCTCGACGACCTGATGACGACCGTCCAGCGCACCGGCGCCGAGCTCAAGGGGTTCGCGCCGCTGCTGGTCGACTTCCCGGCCGAGATCGACGGCACCGACGTGCTGCTGTGCTGGCTCGAGGGCGATCGCGAGCTGGGCTGGTACCACCGCGCCGACCTGGGTTTCGCCGGCCGCCGGCCGCTGAAAATCACTGGTCGAGCGGACTAGGTTGGGTGCGTGGACCACGCATCGAGAGCTGCCCTGTTCGACGGTACGGCCGAGCACTACGACGAAGACACCTTCCACGCCCAGGTGGCGGACGAACTGGTCGCGCCGCTGCCACCCGGGCCGGGGCTCGTGCTGGACGTCGCCACCGGGACGGGCTTCGCGGCGTACGCGGCGTTGCGGCTGAAGCCCGCTCGGGTGCTGGCCGTCGATCTTTCGCCGGCGATGCTCGCGAAGGCGTCGGCGAAGGCCGCTTCGCTGGACCCCGCCGGGGTGATCACGTGGCAGGTCGGGCCGGCGGTGCCGATGCCGGCGCCGGACGGGTCCGCCGACGTCGTGCTGTGCGCGTCTTCGCTGCACTTCCTGGGCGCCGTGGCCTTCGCCGACTGGCTGCGGGTGCTGCGGCCGGGTGGGCGGCTGGCGTTCTCGGTGGTGTCGGGGGCGCGCTTCCAGCCTTCGGGTCCGTTCGCGGCGTTCGTGCCGGAGGACTTGTCGTTCCCGCTCGACGAGGCCGGCGCGGCGGCACTGGCCTCGTCGGCGGGGTTCGTGGACGCCTCCGCCCGGACGTTCACGGTCGACGGCGGGGACCGGGTGCGGAGCGTCTTCCTGGTGCACGCGACGGCGCCGTGAACCTGGAGCGGTTCGCGGACGGCCGAGCCGCCGGTCGCCGGGCACTGCATCGAAGAGCCGTCGAGCTGGGAAGACGACGGCGTGTGGACTGCCGAGTTCTTCGCGCCGCTTCGGATCCGCGTGAGGGCCGCCGTGTTCAGGCTGACCGGTTACGGGACGGGCGGCGAAGCGGGCGCGCGAGCCGCGTGTGGTCTGGCAACTGCGTCTTCCGGCCCGCCGACTGGGTCGCCTGGGTAAACGCTGCCGCCGGTGGAGCGGCTCAGGCCGTGAAGTGGACCTCGCCGCGGGTCGCCGGGCCGTCCGGGCTGTCGCAGCGCTGGACGAACGTCGCGTCGAGGCCGGTGACCGTGCCGTCCGCCGCGCGGTCCAGGCGGTCCAGGGTGAAGTCCGCGTAGACATCGCCGCAGCCCAGGCCGCCGCTGACGACCAGGAAGCCCGGCGTGTCCGTCGCCGGGTCCTCGGTCCAGCGGAAGCGCGCACCGGTGTACGTGCCCGTGTGCAGCGCTTCGCCGGCCGGCGGGCTCATCTCGACCCGCAGGTCGGTGAACCCGGACTGGACGTCGACCTTCAGGATTCCCGCGTTGACCCACACGCGGACCTCGTCGCCCGGCCCGGCGTAGTGCGCGGTGCCGTGCAACGGGTGCGAGCCTTCCTCCGCGACGTAATCGACCGTCTGCACCGGGTCCGCCGAAGCGACCGGCACGAGCGCCAAGCCCAGCCCGGCCGCCGCCGTCAGGACCACGCACGCACGACGAAGTGAATTCACGGAACCTCCCCATCCCGAGGCCGCCGGTGCGGCATCACCGATCATGCTGCCAGCGCTCCGCGAACCGGGGAAAGGGCTCAACGGTGCAATGAAGCGCCCTTGAGGATCTTGTCCACCGCGTTCTTCGGGCCGTGCACCGCCAGGCCGGCCAGCGCCAGCTTCTCGCCGGGCACCGCGCGGACCGCCGCCCGGTTGTCGGCGTCGTTGCCCGTGTGGAACAGCTCGTCGGTGAAGATCGAAAACCGCAGGCCGCGGCCGAGCGCGCGGGTGTGCGCCGCCGTCAGGACGTCGGCCGGGCCCGAGAACACCATCACCGGCTGGCCGAACATCGGCAGGTATTCGGTGTCGTCGGCGTCGAGGTACGGCTCGCCCATCAGCTCCGGCGTCACGTGGGCGATGCCGCTCACCAGGAACGCGGTGACGTTGAGCCGCTGCCAGGACGCCAGGTCGTCGCGGAGCAGGACGGCGATCTTCGTGTCGAAGGAACTCATGCCGGACAGACTCGCCCGCCGGCCACGCCCGCGTCTTGTACGTTCTTGACATGGAGGCGCGCGTCTCGGCTTGGCGGCCGGCGGTCCCGGGGATCGCCGAGGTCTTCCACGCGCGCTTCTTCACGCACGCGTACCCGCTGCACACCCACGACACGTGGACGCTGCTGATCGTCGACGACGGCGTCATCCGCTACGACCTCGACCGCCACCACCACGGCGCGCTCGGGCCGGCCGTGACGCTGCTGCCGCCGAACGTCGCGCACGACGGGCGCGCCGCGACCAGCCACGGCTTCCGCAAGCGCGTGCTCTACCTGGAGACGTCGGTGCTGGGCGAGGACCTCGTCGGCGCGGCCGTCGACCAGCCGAGCGTCGCCGACGGGCTGCTGCGCACGCGGATCCACCAGCTGCACGCGTCCCTGGCCGAGCCGGGCGACGCGCTCGAGGCCGAAAGCCGGCTCGCGCTGGTGGCCGAGCGCCTGCGCGACCACCTGGGCCGGCCGACGTCCCACGAGCCGAAGCGCGGGCTGGCCGACGACCTGCGCGACCTCCTCGACGCAAGGCTGCCCGAAGCGCTGACGCTGACCGAAGCGGCGTCGACGTTGGGGGCGCACCCAGCGCATCTGGTCCGCTGCTTCGGAGCGCGGTTCGGGTTGCCGCCGCACCGCTACCTGACCGGCCGCCGCGTTGACCGCGCGCGCCGGCTGCTGCTGGACGGCGCCCCGGCGGCGGAGGTCGCGGCGGTCACCGGGTTCACCGACCAGGCGCACCTCACGCGGCACTTCAAGCGGTACCTGGGCACGACGCCGTCGCGGTACTCGAAGGCCCGTTGACCTGCCGGCCGCTTGTGTCAAGATGACCGCATGCTGCGCGAACTGCACCTGACCGGCGACCCGGCCGCCGACAAGCTGCTCAACGACGACCCGTTCGCCCTGCTCGTCGGCATGCTCCTCGACCAGCAGTACCCGATGGAGCACGCGTTCGCCGGTCCGCGCAAGATCGCCGACCGGATGGACGGTTTCTCGCTGGCGAAGATCGCCGGCACCGACGTCGAAAAGTTCGTCGAGATGTGCGTGGTGCCGCCGGCGATCCACCGGTACGGCGGTTCGATGGCCCGCCGCGTCCACGCGCTCGCGCAGCACATCATCGAGAACTACGACGGCCGCACCGAGGGCATCTGGCTCGACGGCCGCCCGAAGCCCGACGGCCCGGAAGTCCTGAAGCGGCTGCGGGCGCTGCCCGGGTTCGGCGAACAGAAGGCGAAGATCTTCCTGGCCCTGCTAGGCAAGCAGCGCGGCATCACCCCGAAGGGCTGGCGCGAAGCGGCCGGAGCGTACGGGGATCGCGGCTCGCGCCGGTCGATCGCCGACGTCACGAGCGCCGAGACGCTCGCCGAGGTCCGCGCGTTCAAGAAGGCCGCCAAGGCCGCGGCGGCCTCGGGCTAGCGCACCACCTCGCCGCTGGGGGCGGCGCGCGTTGCCTTCCGCGACCGTCCACTCTGGACCGTTGTCGACGTCGAGGCACAGGGCGTCGAAGCGGCCGGCACACGCCTCGACCACCGTTCGGCTTCCTCACAGCAGTCCAGCGAGTTTGTACAGCACCAAACTCCCCGCCACCGCGACGTTGAGACTGGCGCCGGTGCCCACCATGGGGATCTCGACGACGGTGTCCAGCAGGTCGAGAGCTTCGGGCGGAATACCGGTCTGCTCGTGGCCGAGCACGGCGATCGTGCGGCCGCGGGCGGCGGGGAGATCCCCCAGCCGCACCGCTTCCTCCGCCAGCTCGACGCCGACCACCCGCGTGCCGGCCGCCCGTTCGCGGGCGAGCCAGCCCGGCGGATCGTGCACCCAGTGCACGCATGCCGGGCGCCGCAACGTGTTTCCGCGCCGCAGCGCCTCGGGCACCCACGGGAATCGCGGCACCGCGAGGCACGCGCCCACCGCGTCACACGTGCGCAGGAGCGTGCCGAGGTTCGCGCCGTGCAACGGCCAGAGCGGGGCGGCCACCAGGTGACCCCAACAGGAATGTGCTTTGTTCCGCCGGGAGTTCCGCAGTTCGCGGGGTGTGCGGACCCGGACAGCGGGGCTCACCGGCGCCGAGGCGCGGCGCCTCCGAATTCACTGGTCATCCCCGGATTCTAACCCGTTCGCCGGGACCGCGGGACGATCCGCGCTCCTACCCTGGATTCGGAGGTGAAGGCCATGCACGCCGGAGTGGGAGACGAAATCCAGGTACACGGCCGTACCGTCGGATCGGCCGAGCAGCGCGGTGAGATCCTCGAAGTCCGCGGGCCCGACGGCGCCCCGCCCTACCTGGTGCGGTTCGCCGACGGGCACGAAGCGCTCGTCTACCCCGGGCCCGACTGCGAAGTCCAGGCCCGCGCCGACTAGACGGCGACCTCTTCCCGCGGAGCGCGGACCCGGCCCCACGCGGTGCCCACGAGCACCAGCGCCACCAGGGTCAGCGCCGCCGCGACCTCGGGCAGCACCAGCGGGCCGGCGGACGTCAGCACCGCGCCGCCGATCACGCCGGACAGCCCGACGCCGAGGTAGATCGCGGACGCGTTGAGCGACAGCACCAGACCCGCGTGGCCCGGGGCCAGCTCGATCAGCCGGTGCTGCACCGGCGGGCTGAACGACCACGTCGCCATGCCCCACACGAACAGCGTGACGCCGGCCGCGATCGGGGTCGCCGTCGCGATCGGCAGCAGCGCCATGACGACGGTGATCGCGGCCGTCACGACGAGCAGCGGCGCGCGCGAACCCCAGCGGTCGGCCGCCCGGCCGCCCGCGAAGTTGCCGACCGCGCCGCCGACGCCGTAGCAGAAGAGCAGCACCGTGACCGCCGTGCCGTGGAGGCCCGCGGTCGCGGCCAGCAGCGGGGACACGAACGTGTAAACCATGAACGCGGCGAGACACCCGAGGACCGTCACGGCCAGCATGACGAGCACGCGCGGGTCGCGGCCGGCGGCGAACCGTTCGGCCAGGGTGACCCGCGGCGGCGCGGCGACCGACGGCAGCGCCATCCGCACGGCCAGCGCGCTCGCCAGCGAGAACGCGGCGACCAGCGCGAACGCCGTCCGGTAGCCGAGGTGCTGCGAAATGAGACTGCCCAGCGGCACGCCGAAGATGAGCGCGACGGTCAGGCCGCCGAACACGAGCGCGATCGCGCGGCCCCGGCGTTCCGGACTGGTCAGCTGGGCCGCGACGGCGCTCGCCGCGGGGGTGAACACCGCGGCGCCGATCGCGGTCACCACCCGGGCCAGCAGGAGCGTGCCGTAGCCGGGCGCGAGCGCGGCGAACAGGTTGCCGGCGGCGGTGACGACGAGGGCGGCGACCAGCAGCGTGCGGCGTTCCCAGGTGCCGGTGACGGCGGCGAAGATCGGGGAACCGATGGCGTACGCGATGGCGAAGGCGGTGACGAGCTGCGCCGCGGCGGTGGCCGAGA
This sequence comes from Amycolatopsis sp. NPDC051106, assembly GCF_040682775.1. Lineage (NCBI taxonomy): Bacteria > Bacillati > Actinomycetota > Actinomycetes > Pseudonocardiales > Pseudonocardiaceae > Amycolatopsis > Amycolatopsis sp. NPDC051106. The sequence continues at coordinate 87,571 of NZ_JBFBBQ010000019.1, forward strand.
CGTGCAGCTCGCCGGTCAGCGCCGGCAGCAGCCCGGCGACGATGTACCCGCTGGTCCCGACGCCGAACGCGCCGAAGGCCAGCACCGAGATCCTCGAGGACGAGGGTGTGGACATGGGTGGGTCCCCCAAGCGGAACGGGTGATTGGTTCGACGAACGTCGTAGTTCGACCATCACCGTACTACGACCCTCCGACAATTTCGACCGGCGTCGTACAATGGACTCATGGCCAAGACCGCCGCACTGCCGCCGATCGTCCACCCGACGCTGGACGAGATCACCGTCGAAGGGGTGCTCCGCGCCCTGGCCGACCCGGTGCGGCTGGGTATCGTCCGCCAGCTCGCGGCGGCGGACCGCGAGCTCGCGTGCGGCGCGCTGACCGTCCCGGTGACCAAGTCCACAATCACCCACCACCTGAGCATCCTGCGCCAGGCCGGCATCGTGGCCGGCCGCCAGGAGGGCACGACCCGGTTCAACTCGTTGCGCCGCAACGACCTCGACGCCCTGTTCCCGGGCCTCCTGAACGGCGTTCTCGCCGCTCCGCGCTGATCGCGGCGTTACGGTGTGGATCGTCACCCGCTATCGGGATGACAACACCCCCCTTCCCTTGTTGGACTGTGGGTAGGACAGCCGACGGCGCTGGGGCCGCAGGGCTGTCCTCTTTTGTGTCCATGAACTGAACCGATCCAGTACTCAACTCTGGAACGGTCGAGTAATCGTTTACCCACCCTGGAAGGAGTGCCGTGCCCGTCGCGCTGCTCGCGCTCGCCATCGGAGCTTTCGGCATCGGGACCACCGAGTTCGTCATGATGGGCGTGCTGCCCCAGGCGGCCGCCGACTTCGGCGTCGACATCCCGACCGCCGGCTACCTCATCTCCGCCTACGCCCTCGGCGTCGTCGTCGGCGCCCCGCTGCTCACCGCGGTCGCCGTCCGGCTGCCGCGCAAGACCATGCTGCTGGCCATGATGGGCCTGTTCACGCTGGGCAACGCCCTGTTCGCGCTCTCCCCCAACCAGGAGTTCGGCGTCGCGTTCCGGTTCCTGGCCGGGCTGCCCCACGGCGCGTTCTTCGGCGCCGGTGCCGTGGTCGCCTCCAGTCTCGTCGGCCCCGGCCAGCGCGCCAAGGCCGTGTCGATGATGTTCCTCGGCCTGACCCTGGCCAACGTCATCGGCGTGCCGCTGGGCACGCTGCTGGGCCAGCAGGTCGGCTGGCGCGCCACCTTCGGCGTCGTCGCCGTGATCGGCCTGGTCGCCGCCGCGGCCATCGCGAAGCTGGTGCCCCACCAGGGCCGGCCCGCGGAAGCCTCGCTGCGCACCGAGCTCGGCGCGTTCAAGCGGCCGCAGGTGCACCTCGCGCTGGCGATCGTCACCTTCGGACTCGGCGGCGTCTTCGCCTGCCTGTCCTACATCACGCCGATGCTGACCGACGTCGCCGGCTACTCGCCGTCGAACGTCACCCTGCTGCTGTCGCTGGCCGGGGTCGGCATGACGATCGGCAACCTGCTCGGCGGCCGCCTGGCCGACCGCGCGCTGATGCCGGGCCTGTACGCCGCGCTGCTGGCGCTGGCCTGCGTGCTCGGGATCTTCACGATCACCGCGCAAGGCAAGGTCGGCGCGGCGATCACGATCTTCTTCGTCGGCGTCGCCGGGTTCATGATCGGCCCGATGATGCAGGCGCGGATCATGGAGAAGGCGGGCGGCACTCCGTCCCTGGTGTCGGCCGCCGTCCAGTCCGCGTTCAACATCGCCAACTCGATCGGCGCCTACCTCGGCGGCCTGGTGATCGCCGGCGGCCTCGGCCTGGTCGCCCCGAACTGGGTCGGCGCGCTGCTGGCCGTCTTCGGGCTGTCGCTGGCGATCGTCTCGGGCACGTTGGACCGCCGCGAAGCCCGCGCCGGACGGCGCGAGCCGGCGATGGCGTCCTAAGAGGAGGCGAGCGGGCCGCCGATGATCGTCAGGGCCACGTAGAGCACCGCGGCCGCGAGACCGGCGTAGGTCACGATGTCGACGACCTTGCCGCGGATCGCGAGCAGCCCGGCGCGTTCCGTCGGCAGCACCGCCCGCAGCACCCCGGCGAGGAGGAGCGCGGCGCCGATCAGCGCCGCGCCCTCCCGCCAGTGGTACTGGACGATCCGCAACGCGGCGACGGCCACCACCAGCAGCACCACCGCGAGCGGGAGCTGGGCGAACCGGGCCGGCCGGCTCCGGCGGTCGTGGACGTCCCGCCGGTCCTCGGTCATGGTCATCGGCCCTGGACCGAGCGCTCCGCCGCTTCGACGACGTTGCTCACGAGCATCGCCCGGGTCATCGGGCCGACCCCGCCCGGGTTCGGCGAGATCCAGCCGGCCACCTCGGCCACGTCCGGGTGAACATCGCCGGTGAGCTTGCCGTCCACGTGGGACACGCCGACGTCGAGCACCGCGGCGCCCGGCGCGACCATGTCCGGCGTGATGATCCCCGGCACACCGGCCGCGGCGACCACGATGTCCGCCCGGCGGACCTCGGCGGCGAGGTCGCGCGTGCCCGTGTGGCAAAGGGTGACGGTGGCGTTCTCACTGCGGCGGGTCAGCAGCAGGCCCAGCGTCCGGCCGACGGTGATGCCGCGGCCCACGACGGTGACGCGCGCGCCGTTCAGCTCGACGCCGTGGCGCTTGAGCAGCTCGATGATCCCGTACGGCGTGCACGGCAGCGCGCCCCGCTGGCCGAGCACGAGCCGGCCGAGGCTGACCGGGGCGAGGCCGTCGGCGTCCTTCTCCGGGTCGATGCGCTCGAGCACGCGGTTCGCGTCGAGGTGCTTCGGCAGCGGCAGCTGGACGATGTAGCCGTGGCAGGCCGGGTCGGCGTTCAGGTCGTCGATGACGGCCTCGAGCTTCTCCTGGGTGATGTCGGCCGGCAGGTCGCGGCGGATCGAGTTGACGCCGATCTTGCCGCTGTCGGCGTGCTTCATCCGCACGTACGAGTGCGACCCGGGGTCGTCGCCGACCAGGACGGTGCCCAGGCCCGGCGTCACCCCCTTCGCGGCCAGCGCCGCGACGCGCGGCTCGAGCTCCGCGAAAATGGCGTTCTTGGTGGCCTTGCCGTCGAGAATCTTCGCCGTCACGAGGCCCATTCTGGCAAAGCGACCCCCGCGCGTCGCTTCCAGGCGCGGGTGGTGGCAGCCCGTAGAGTGATCGTCACCCCACACGGTCCACTCGCGACGCTGCCCGCGATCGAGCTGTGATCTACCGCACGTCGCATCACCCGAGGTCAGGCCGGGTGCGATCGGATCGCCGAGCGGCAAAACCCACATGCGGGGTGCACTCGCGCGCGCGAACAGTCAAAATGTCCCCGTGGCACAACCGACGACGCAGCTGAACGCGACCGAGCAGGACACCCTGGTCAAGCAGATCGGACTTGCCCTGCTGCGTGCCGCCCCGCGCGACTGGCGCAAGGTCTCCGCGGAGTACCGAGCCGTCGGGAGGTACCACGAGCTCACCGGCGAGATCGTCACCGAGGACGGCACGGTGCACGAGTGGCTCGCGACGCACGACATCGCGACCCTCTTCGGCAGGCTCCGCGGCGGCATGTACCGCGACGGCCGCGGAACGTGGTTCAACGCGCGCTACCAGCTCGACCACCCGTCCAGCTACAACCTCGAGTACAACCGCGACGAGCCGGTGTGGAACCTCGCGCCGCCGCCGCAGGCCTACTCGGACGAGCTGCGGATGTTCCCGCGCACCGAGGACAACGTCCCCGAGTGGCTGATCCGGCGGATGTCCGGGCTCGGCCCGGAGCAGCCGGGGCCGCACTTCCGGATCGCCCGGATCTTCGACACGATCGGCCCCGCCGGCCGCCCGGTGATCAACCGCCCCGACCTCGAGGTCGAGGAGCAGGACCGGCTGCTGGAGTACCTCGACCACGCGCCGCTGGTCGTCACCGAGCGCGGCTACGACATCGACCGGCTGGCCGCGGCGCCCGAGGCCACCGTGCCGGTCGCCTTCCACAGCGACGGCCAGTGGATCTGGCCCGCGGCGGTCAACTTCTACCTGCGCAAGTACGGCGTTTCGCCCGAGTCGGACCTGGTCGAGCACGTCCGCGCGGTCGGCTTCAAGCTGCCGCCGGTCGACGAACCGACGCTGCAGGCCGCCGGCGCGTACCTGACCCGGGGCAACCAGCCGCCCCCGCAGCAGCAGCGCCCGGCCGGGCCGCCGCCGCAGGGGACCCCTCCCCAGGGTCCGCCGCCCCAGCAGCAGGCGCCCGCGGGCCCGCCGCCGACCATGGTCGCGCCGGCGGTGCCGGCCGGGCCGCCCCCGCAGCCGCCCGCGCCGGTGGAAGCGGCAGCAAGCGCCCCTGAGCCGGAGGCCCCGGCCGAGGAGCACGCCTACGCCGAAGAGGGCGAGTTCGCCGAAGAGGGCTACGACGACCAGGAGTTCGACGACCGCTTCGCCGAGGAGGACTCCTACGGCGAGGAGGAGTACGGCCACGCCGCCGGCTCCAACGGCACGTCCCCGGAGCCGGGCCGCGTGCCCGACCTCGAGGAGACCGCGGAGTACGTCCCCGACCAGCCGATCGGGCACGAAGAGGAGCCGCACGACGGCGTGGCCCTGTCCTCGCACGAAAGCGAGGGCGGGTTCGACGACGAGCACGCGCCGGAGCCCCCCTCCCACCGCGAGGACGACGCGCGCCCCGCGTTCGACGCCGGTGCCCACCGGGACGACGAGCCGGCGCACGCGGCCTTCCAGCCCGATCAGGAGCAGGCCGGCGAGTTCCGGCCGGCTCAGGACGAGCCGGCGCACGCGGCGTTCCAGCCGGGCCAGGGCCGCCGTGAAGACGAGGCGGCACCAAGCGGGTTCCCGGGCCGGCCCCGGCCGGACGAGGCGCCGCGCGGTGGCTTCCAGCCCCCGGAGCGGCCCGCGTTCGACCCCGGTCCGCCGACCATGCTCACCCAGCCCGAGGTGCCCGGCGTGCTGCCGGTGCCGGAGCCGCCGGCGCCCGAGCCCGCTCCCCGCTCGGGCCGGCGCGCGCTGCGCCGCGAGACCCCGGACCACCCCGTGCTCGCCGGGCTGCAGGCCAAGCTGGACGAGCTCGAAGTGCCCGAAAGCGGCTACAAGCTGGGCGAGCCCGCCGAGCACGGGTGGAGCGTCGAGCAGGTCGACGACGGCTGGCGCGTCGGCTGGTACGACGGCAAGCTCAGCAACCCCGCGGTGTTCGGCGACGCCGAGGACGCGGCCGCGTTCATGCTCGGCAAGCTGCTGCTCAACCCGGAGGGCCACGTGCCCGAGGAGCCGCCCGCTCCCGAGCCGGAGCCCGAACCCGAGCCGGAACCGGAACCGGCGCCGCAGCGGGTCGTCGCGACGCTGTCGCCGGAGGTCGCGACCGGGTCGTACCCCGTCCGCAAGCCGGAGCCGGTGCCCGCCCAGGAGCAGACGGCGTTCACGAGCGCCGAGGAGCTGTTCGGCGACCTCGAGGACGACGAGCCGCCGGCCCCGCCGCGCCAGCCCGCCCCGCCCGCGCCGGTCCCGGCCGGGCCGCCGCCGTTGGCGCAGCAGCAGGCCGGCCCGCCGCCCGCGGCCCCCGCGCCGCCCCGGCGTGAGCCGCCGTCAACGCCGACCGTCCTGGCGGCCCCGGTGCCGCAAGGTGCCCCGCCGCTGGGTGCTCCGGGCGCACAGCCGGCGCCGCCGGTACCGCCCGCGCCACCTGCTCCGCCGCGTCGTGAGGAGCCGGCCCGGCCGGCCGTCAACGGCGGTGGTGGCGGTGGCCAGCAGCAGTGGCCGATCGGCCCGATGGCCGGTGAGCCGCCGCTGACGCTGTTCCGCGGCAAGGAGCTGCGCGAGCTGCCCGCGGGCAGCGAGCTGGACCGCTTCGGCGGCCCGAACGGCAACCTGACGTACGCGGCGGGCACGCCGTTCGCCGAGCGGTCGCTGGTCCCCGAGTGGGTGAACCGGCCGTACCACGTCTACCGCGTGCAGCGGCCGCTCGAGGCGCTGGCCGGCGTCGCGATCCCGTGGTTCAACCAGCCGGGCGGCGGGTCGGCGTACCTGCTCCCGGCGTCGATCGAGGAGCTCGTCGCCGAGGGCGACCTGATCGAGCTCGACCCGGGCGAACCCCCGATCGACTGAATTTCCGCGAAGGCCCGGCAGCTCATCTGCCGGGCCTTCGTGCTTTCAGCGGACTTTTCAGCGGATGACGAGCCCGTGGGCGGCGGCGAAGGCGATGGCCGTCTCGACGTCGACCTCGGCGCCTCGCAGATCGGCTTGGACCAGGGCGTTCGCGTCGATACGCGCGCCGCGCAGGTCCGCACCGTCGAGCTTCGCGGCCTGGAGGCGGGCGCCGGTCAGGTCGCTGCCGCGCAGATCGGCGCCGGCGAGGTCGGCCTCGGTCAGGTTGGCTTCGCGCAGTCGCAGCCCGGACAGGCCCAGCTTGCGCAGCCGCGCCTTCGCGAACGACGCCAGCGAGAGGTCGCACTCGGTGAGGGCGATGCCGCCGAACCCGCACTCGGCGAACGACGAGCCGAGCAGCGAGCACGACGTCCAGCGGCTTTCGACGAGCACCGAGCGGTCGAAGGTGCACGAACGGAACGCGGACGCGTCGTGCCGCGAGCGCGACAGATCGGCCCGGCTGAACACGCAGTCGTCGAAGGTGCAGCCGCGCGTGCGCAACCCGCTCAGGTCCGCCCCGGTGAAGTCGCACCCGGTGAACCGGCGCTTTTCCCACCACTGCCCGGACAACACCGCTTCGCGGTAGTCCTCCCCGGTTTCCAGCACGGCCCCAGGGTGCCACACCGGCGACGCGGGGCCGCAACCGTCCACTATGGACGACCGTTGACCAGGTCCGCGCCTTGGACGTAGGCCATCGCCTCGAGGTACTCGGGCAGCTGCGCGCGGCGCGCCATCTCAGCTTCGTCCAGGTTCTCCAGCCGGGTCTGGATCCACCACAGGTTGCCGAACGGATCCCGCACGCGGCCGACGCGGTCGCCGAAGAACAGCACCGTCTGCCGGGTGACCTCGGTAGCGCCGGCTTCGACCGCGCGCCGCTGGGTCTCTTCGCTGTCCGGCACGTACAGCCGCAGGTAGGCCGGGGTGTCCGCCCAGTCGTCCGGCGAGTCGAACGCCATCACGACCGCGTCGCCGATGCGGACCTCCGCGTGGCCGATCTTCCCGTCCTCGCCGACGACGCGGCCGAGCTCTTCGGCGTCGAAGGCCTGCTTCAAGAAACCGAGCAGGCCGGCGGTGTCGTGGCCGATGATCCACGGCGTGACCGTCGTGTAGCCCTCGGGAACCATGTTTCCTCCTCAGCAGGTGTGGTCCCGACGGTAAGAGTGAAATAGGACAGTTCTTGACCGCTCGGCCCAGCCCCGAAAACGACGTGAGCTTTCCCGGCCCGCTCACTACGGTGACGACCGTGCCGGACCACGACTACGTCGATCCCTACCTCGCCTCGCTGTACGACGCCATGAACCCGCGGGAGAGCAGCGGCGACTTCGCGTTCTACCTGCCGATGATCATGGCCGCGGAGTCGGTGCTCGACGTGGGCTGCGGCACGGGCTCCCTGCTGCACTGGGCGCGCGAATCCGGCCACTCAGGACGGCTCGTCGGCCTCGATCCCGCCGAGGGCATGCTCATCCAGGCTCGCCGCCGGGACGACGTCGAGTGGGTGCACGGCGATTTGTCGACCGCCACGTGGGACAGCGAGTTCGACTTCGCGGTGATGACCGGGCACGCGTTCCAGGTGCTGCTGACCGACGAGGAGCTGAGGACGGCGTTCTCGGCGATCCGGCGCGCCCTGAAACCCGGCGGCCGGTTCGGCTTCGACACCCGCAACCCGGCGGCGCGCGGCTGGGAGCGCTGGACGCCGGCGAACGTCTGGGAAGCCGGCGAAGTGCGGTCGTGGAACGACGCCGGACCGTTCGAGAACGGGTACGTCAGCTTCACGACCACGTACGAAAGCCCGAACTGGGACGCGCCGCGGTACAGCGAGAGCACGCTGCGGTTCCTCGACGTCCCTTCCCTGGCCGAGTTCGTCGCGGAGGCCGGCCTGGTCGTCGACGAGCAGTACGGCTACTGGGACCGCACGCCGGTGACGGACGCGAGCCCGGAGATCGTCACGATCGTGCGGCGTCCCCTCACCTGAAGTCGCGCGACTTCGCCTTGATGCGCATCGGGAGCGCCTCCACGCGGTCGGCGAGGACGCTGACCACGCCGTCGGCCTTCTCCACCACTCCGCGGATCAGCAGCGCCGGGCTGGCGCGCGCGACGCGGTGGTAGCGCTGCCACAGCCCGAGCGTGCAGATCACGTTGACCATCCCCGTCTCGTCCTCGATGTTGAGGAAGGTGACCCCGCCCGCCGTCGCCGGGCGCTGCCGGTGCGTGACGGCGCCGCCGATCAGCACGCGCGCGCCGTCGTCGAGGTCGGCCAGGCCGTTCGCCGGGACGACGCCGAGCGCGTCGAGCCGGTCGCGGATGAACTCGGTCGGATAGCTGTCCGGCGAGACTCCGGTCGCCCAGACGTCCGCCGCCGCGAGGTCTAGGCCGTCCATCCCGGGCAGCACCGGGGCCGGGCCGCCGACCAGGCCCGGCAGCTTCTCCGGGCGTTCCCCGGCGACCGCACCCGCGGTCCACAGCGCCTGCCGGCGGTCGCCGCCGAACCCGGCGAACGCGCCGGCCGTGGCGAGCGCCTCGATCTGCGGGGTCTTCAGCCGCACGCGGCGGGCGACGTCGGCCATGTCGGTGAAGTCGCCGTTCGCCTCCCGCTCGGCCACGATCCGCTTCGCGACGTCCTCCCCGATCATCCGGACGGTGCTCAGCCCGGTGCGGACGTCGTGGTACTTCCCCGTGCCCGCCTCCAGGGTGGCGTGCGGGAGGCTGCGGTTGATGTCCGGGCCGTGCACGGTGACGCCGTGGCGCCGCGCGTCGGCGACCAGCGACTGCGGCGAGTAGAAGCCCATCGGCTGCGCGCGCAGCAGGCCCGCCAGGAACGCGTCCGGGTGGTAGTACTTGAAGTAGGCGCTCGAAAACACGAGGTGCGCGAAGCTCAGCGCGTGGCTCTCCGGGAAGCCGAAGTTCGCGAACGCCTTGAGCTTCAGGAAGATCTTCTGCGCCAGCTCGGCCTCGACACCGTTCGCGGCGGCGCCTTCGAGGAACCGCTGACGCAGCCGGTCCATCTTCCGGTCCGAACGCTTCGACCCCATCGCGTGGCGCAGCTGGTCGGCCTCCGCCGCGGTGAAGTTCGCGACGTCCAAGGCGATCTGCATCATCTGTTCCTGGAACAGCGGCACGCCTTTGGTCTTATGCAGCGCGTTTTTCAGCAGCGGGTGGTCGTAGTCCCACTTCTCGATCCCCTGCTTGCGGCGGATGTACGGGTGCACCGAGCCGCCCTGGATCGGGCCGGGCCGGATCAGCGCCACCTCGACCGCGAGGTCGTAGAACTCCGTGGGTCGCAGTCTCGGCAGCGTGGCCAGCTGCGCGCGGCTCTCGACCTGGAACACGCCGATCGCGTCCGCGCGGCAGAGCATGCCGTAGATGTTCTGGTCGGTGAGGTCCAGCTCGGCGAGGTCGATCTTCTCGCCCTTGTAGTCCTCGACGAGGTCGAGCATGTAGTGCAGTGCCGAGAGCATGCCGAGGCCGAGCAGGTCGAACTTGACGAGCCCGGCGGCGGCGCAGTCCTCCTTCTCCCACTGGATGACGCTGCGGTCGGCCATCCGCGCCCACTCGACCGGCACCACCTGGCTCACCGGCTCGTGGCACATGACCATCCCGCCGGAGTGGATGCCCAGGTGGCGCGGGAAGTCCTCGAGCGCGAAGGCGAGCTGGACGACGTCGTCCGGGATGTCGTGGTCGTGGTCCCTTTCGGTGCTGCGCAACGATCCCCAGCGGTCGATCTGCTTGCTCCAGGCGTCCTGCTGGCCCGGCGAGTAGCCCAGCGCTCGCGCGGCGTCGCGGACGGCGGACCGGGCGCGGTAGGTGATCACGTTCGCGACCTGGGCCGTGCGGAGGCGGCCGTGCTTCTCGAAGACGTACTGGATGGCCTCCTCGCGCCGGTCGGACTCGATGTCGAGGTCGATGTCGGGGTAGCCGTCGCGGTCCGGGGCGAGGAAGCGTTCGAAGAGCAGCTTGTTGGCCACCGAGTCGACCTTCGTGATGCCGAGCGCGTAGCAGACGGCCGAGTTCGCGGCCGAACCCCGTCCCTGGCAAAGGATGTTGTGGTCGTTGCAGAACCGCACGATGTCCCAGACGATCAGGAAGTACCCGGGGAAGCCGAGTTCCTCGATGATCTCCAGCTCGTGCTCGATCTGAGCTTTGGCCTTCTCTTCGTGTTCTTTGCCGCCGAAGCGTTCCTCCGCTCCTTTTCGGGTGAGTTCGCGGAGGAAGGTCGCCTCGGTGTGGCCCTCGGGGACGTCGAAGGGCGGCAGCTTCGGGGCGATCAGCTCGAGCGGGAAAGCGCATTCCATGCCCAGGAGGGCGGAGCGGCGGACGGCGCCGGGGTAGCGCCGGAACAGGACGTCCATTTCGGCGCCGCTGCGGAGGAACGCCGTCCCGGCCGCGGGCAGCCAGCCTTCCAGCTCGTCGATGCCGCGGCGCGCGCGGATGGCGGCGAGCGCGTCGGCGAGCGGGGCGCGTTCCGGCCGGGCGTAGTGCGCGGCGGTGGTGGCCACGGTCGGGAGGTGCAGTTCCTCGGCGAGCTGCGTCAGGACGTCGTTGTGGGTGCTGTCGAGCGGCTGGCGGTGGTCGGTGAGCTCGACGTAGACGTTGTCCTGGCCGAAGCGGTCGGTGAGTTCTTTCAGTTTCTCCGCGGCGGCCGCCGGGCCGTGCGTGACCAGGGCGGAGCGCACCGCGCCCTTGCGGCAGCCCGTGAGGACGACGCACTGCCCGGCGACCTCCTCGGCGACCGCGCCGAGGTCGTAGATCGGCTTGCCCTTTTCGGCGTCTTCGTGGATCTGACCGGCGGTGATGGCGCGGCAGAGGGCCCGGTAGCCCTGGTCGCCGCGGGCGAGCAGCAGGAGGTGCTCGCCTTCGGGGTCGGCGACACCGTTCTGCGGGTTCCGGAGGCCGAAGCTGAGCTCGGTGCCGAAGACGGTGTTGACACCGAGTTCCCGCGCGGCCTCGGCGAACCGGACGACGCCGTACATGCCGTCGTGGTCGGTGAGGGCGATGGCGTCGAGCTGCAGGCGCGCGGCTTCTTCGACGAGCTCTTCGGGGTGGCTGGCGCCGTCGAGGAAGCTGAAGTTGGAGTGGCAGTGCAGCTCGGCGTAGGGGACGCGGACGGTCTCGCCGCCGTCGTCGTTGCGCCGGGTGGGAAGGTTTTGCGGCCGCTGGTAGGCCTCGCGCTTGCGGCCCCAGGCGGGGCTGTCACCGTGGTCTCCGGGAGGCACCCCGCCGGCGAGGGTGCGGGCGAGGTCCTTCCAGCGGACGGGTGGGTTGTTCCAGCCCATTCAGTGGCTCCCGGGCTCGCGTTCTTCGTGGTGGGGAAGGGCTTGCTCTTCCCGGCGGCGGCGGTGCCAGTTGCTGGGGTGGTTCCAGCGGCTGCGGGCTTCGGCTTCGCTGAGACGGCGAGGCTCGGCGGATTCCTCGCTAAGCCGGCCTGATGGGTGATTCCGGCGGCTCTGTGCTTCGGCTTCGCTCATGCCGCGCTGATCCGCCGTTCCCTCCGGCGGTCGTCCCGACGGGTGGCTCCGGCGGCTGCGGGCGTCGGCCCCGCTCATGCGGCAGCCGTTCTCCTTCGACGAGCGCGGAACCGGCAGCTCGATCACCGGGCACACCCACTCGTCGTCGGCTTCGGGTTGGGTGGCGGGCAGCTGTCCTCGCACCGTCCACCTTTGCGGGTCAGGGTGCGGCGCCGGCACGTCGCGCAGCCACTCGCGCTCCTCTTCGGCCTGGCGGGGCGTGGCCTCCGGTTCGGCGCGCAGCCAGGCCCGGAGCTTTCGTGCGTAGTCCTCGTCCATGCTCAGTCGTACACTCCCTCGACCGTCCACAGTGGATTTTCCGTGCCCGCGCAGTGCACCAGCACCGCGTCGGGCGGGTCGTCCGGCTCGCCCGCGACCAGCAGTTGCAGCCGCGCCCGCCGCGGGCCCGGTCTTCGGCGATCGCCCGCCAGCGGCCACGGTCCCGCCCACCCCACGACCTCCCGGGGCGCGCCGCCGGTGATGCTCAGCCCGCGCGGGACCGCCGTGAGCTGCTCGCGCGCCGTGATGCCCACCGGCCGGCCTTCGGCGTCGAAGACCTGGGCCGGCACCGGGCGGTCGAGGACCGTCGCCGGGGACGGCGCCGGCAGCCGCCCCGGCCACGTCGCGTCCGCCGGCGCCGTCCGCTCGCGCGGGTCGCCCCAGGGCACCAGCCGGACGCGCCCCGCCGGATCACGGCCGCCGTCGAGCAACGGCGTCACCACCCCCGCCGGCCCGAGCAGCCCCTGGACCCGCACGAACGCCCGCGCCGCGCGTTCGTCGTCCTCGTCGGAACCGCCGTTCTGCCACAGGTCGAGCTGCAGCGACCGCCCTTCGACGATCTCTTCGGGTTCCAGCCGCAGCCGCACCACACCGGAAGTCGGACGCTGGCCCGGCGCCGCGCGCAGCCAGCCCTCGAACTGCCAGCGCACGCGGTCGGCGACGCCGGCGGGCGTCAGCGGTTCCGCGCACCGCCACGCGCGGCCGAGGTGTTCGCCCTCTTCGGTGACCGCGTAGATGCCGAGCCGGGTGCAGGCCAGGCCGTGGCCCGCCAGGCCGGCGCAGAACCGCGTCGCGAGGTTCTTGGCGAGGAACGCCGCGACGTCGACCCGCTCGACGACCGGGTCGAACTCCTCGGTCAGCGTCAGCTCGGGCGGCGGGCGGCGGCGCAGCGGTGGACGTTCGGAACGGCCCCGCGCCAATCGGTGGGCGAGGACGCCGACAGCGCCGAAGCGGTTGACGACGTCACGCTCCGGGAGTTCCGCGAAGGCGCCGAGCGTCCGCAAACCGAGCCGGCGCAGCAGGTCGACGAGCTCCGCGCGCTCGGCGCCCGGCTGGTCGAGTTCGGTGATGGGCAGCGGGGCGAGGAACTCGGCGACGCGCCCGGGTTCGACGAACGTCCCGCAGCGAGCGGCGAGCGTCGCGGCGAAGAGCCCTTCGGCCACGCCGACCTGGCACTCCACGCCCGCCGCGGCGGACACTTCGTCGACGAGCCGCTCGACGAGGGCGTGTTCCCCGCCGAAGTACCCGGCAGCACCGGCGACGGGGACGGCGACGAGCCCCGGCCGCACGACCTCGACCCCGACGACGAGGGCTTCGACGGCCCTCGCGACGGCCTCGAAGAGGCGCGCGTCCCGGCCGTCGTCGGCGGCGAAGACGGCCAGGTCCGGACAGTTCGACTGCGCCTCCCGCCGCCGCATCCCCCGCCGGACACCGTTCCGCCGGGCGGCGGCATTGCTGGCGACAACGCGGTTCGCGCTGAAGACGGCGGCGGGCGCGGTGACGGCAACACCACCGACAGCCGCAGCGGCGACGACCGGCCAGTCCGGGCACCAGAGGACGAGCATCCGGGTGGGGAGGTCGGAGGAACGCCGTTGCGCGGGGACGGTCATGCGGCCTCCCCACGCGGGTACCGAACATCGGCGAGGTGCGTGTGACGGAAAGGTCGACACGCGTGATTGGGGAGTCGACTCGGGTGCCTGGAGGGTCGGCTCACGCACTCAGAGGGTCGGCTCGCGTACCCAGACAGTCGGCTCGCGTGTCCGGAGGGTCGGCTCACGTACCCAGAGAGTCGACTCGGGTGGCTGGCAGGTCCGCTCACGTGATCCGAGAGCCGACTCGCGTACCCAGAGGGTCGGCTCGCGTACCTGGACGGTCGGCTCACGTACTCAGAGGGTCGGCTCGCGTGATTGGAGGGTCGGCTCGCGGGCCTGGGTGGGCGACACGTGGGTGTGGGCTGGTTGGTCAGGGTGCCGGGCTGGGCCGGGCTGGGGGTGCAGATTGGACGGAGGGTCATGCTGTGGCCTCCGTGTGGAGGGCGAGGCCACGAGACGCCGGAGTGATCGAGCCGGCGGAGCCGGGCAGCGTGAACGAAGCCGAGGCCGGGCGGGCCGCCGCGCCGCGGCCGTGGACCCTCACCTCGACCCGGCGCTCACGCAGGTGGCCGTAACCGTCCGACAGACCGGACCACGCCGAGAACCGGCACGACAGCTCGACGTCCGCTCCCGGCCAGCCGCCGGTCGCCAGCAGCACCGCCCCGCGGTGCCGGGCCCGGGCCGACAACCGCCGCGCCACGGCTGCCTGCACCTTCTCCGCGTTGACCGCCACCAGGTCCACGCCGTCGAGCAACGCCGCGACCACCGCCGGGAGCTCCGCGCCCGGACGCGGGACCAGCGCCACCCGGCCGAGGTCCACGCCGTACTCGGCCGCCGCCGCCAGCCCCAGCGACGGCATGCCGACCACAGCAGCCCACGACCCGGTGGCCGTGGCCTCGGCGAGCAGCGCGAACAGCAGCGACGTCCCCCCGTGGACGGCCACCGTGCTCCCGCGCCGGAGCCCGGCGGCGGGCAGCAGCCCGGCGAGCGCCGGGACGACCGGGAGCACCTTCCCCGCCGCCCGCGCACGCTCGGCCTGGGCCGCGACCCGGCTCGCCGTGCTGACCCCGGGCAAGGCCGCCAGCCGGGCCACCGGCGGCTCCACCACAGCGGTCACCGCACGCACCTCCCCACCACGGACTAGGCCGGCGGTCGAGCCTCTCCCAAAACACGACCGACGGCACTGGTTCGCCGCGGGGAAGGCGGCGGTTCCATGTCGAACACCTGTTCGACATGGACAAGTCAACCGCGAACCACCGGAGGTGTCAAGTCACCCACTAGTGGGGTACGAACCCTGGAACGCCAGCCGCGAATCGGCCTCCGAAGCGATCCGCGAGAGCTCGTCGTCCAGGGCCATGAACGTCTCCCACGCCGGGCCGCCGAGCCAGGCGATGACCCGTTCCTCCAGGTCCGGCACCCGCTTCGCCTTCCACACCTTGTCCGCCAGGCTGACGAGCAGGTCCTCGCCCGTGACGTCCGGAGCGGACCAAGAACCGTGCGTCCGCGCGAAGCGCGCCAGGTCCTCGGAGACCCCGTGCGACACCAGCAACGCATACCCGGCCGGCTCGTGCGCCGACCCCGGACCGGACAGCTCCGCCGGGTGCAGGATCTTCCCGATGTCGTGCGTGGCCGCGCCGAAGAGCACCGCGGCCGCATCGAACGAAACGCGCTGCGCCGCCCAGCCGGTCAGGGAAAGCGCGACGTCGTGCACCACGCGCAGGTGCGCGCCCAGCCGCGGCGGCGCACCGAGCGTCTCCACCAGCTCTCGTGCCCTCGAAGGCAGCGGGGCGTATCCGGGGGCATCCAGTGCGGCACGCAGCAGACCGGTCACCCCGCCAAGGTAATGAAGTTGCCCGCGCCGAGCCCCGGTCGCTAGACAGATCCGCGTGGAGCTCACCGAAGTCCGGCCCGAAGACTGCCCGGAACTGCTCGTCCTGCAACGCTGCTGCTGGGTCCAGGAGGCCGTCCTCAACGACACCCTCGACATCCCCGCGCTGCACGAAACCCTCGAGGACATCCGCGACTGGACGAAGACCTGGTCGGTGTGGGTCCTGCGCGAGGACCACCGGCTGGTCGGCGCGGTGCGCGCCCGCCTCGAAGGCGACTGCTGGGAACTCGGCAGGCTGATGGTCGCGCCGGATCTCGCCGGCCGGGGGCTCGGCCGGAAGCTGCTCGAACACGCCGAATCGCACGTCCCCGCCGAGGCGCGCCGGTTCGCCCTGTTCACCGGTGCCCGCAGCACCCGCAACATCACGCTCTACCAGCGGGCGGGCTACCGGCTCACCGACGCACCCGAGGCCGGCGGCCACATCAGCGGCGCGGTGTACCTGGAGAAAGAAGTCACACAGCGCTACTGTGCCGATCGTTACTGATCCGACCACAGTCACGGCCGAATGACTTCGTAGCAACGGTTTCGTGCCACTCGGGGGATCGGCCTGCTTTCGGTCGGATCAGTAAAAACCCGGTCCGCCCGCCTGACGCTGCGGCGTCGGCTAGATTCCCCGGTGGACTTCTGGGGGTGGAGCGATGACCAAACGGCCGGTTCTGTGGGTCGCCGGAGCGCTGGTCGCCGCGGGTGCGGTGCTGGCCGTCGTGCTCACGGCGGGCGGCGGGGTGCCCGGCGCCAAAGCCGCGGCCCCCGGGCCGACGACGATGGGCGCGGAGTGGCGCTCGTTCCGCGCCGACGTCACCGGGATCCGCCCCGGCCCGGAGGAAACCAGCCTGTTCGTGCAGGTCGCCCTGCCCGGCAAGGACCCCGGCTGCGTCCGGGAGCCGCGCATCGAACAGGTCGTGGAGACCAAGACCGACGTCCGCGCCGACGTCGTCTACTCGACCCGGCCCGCGTCCGGCGGCTGTCAGGACAAGGTGGGCGCCGAGCTGCTGCTGGCCACGGCCACCCCGCTCGCCGACCGCACCGTGATCCTCAACGGCGACAACGGCAACGCCTGGCACAAGCTCGGCGCCGGCTGGGGGCACTGCGCGCCCCAGGGCACCTGCGCCCCGCCCGCCGACCACTGCGACCCGGCCTGGATCGGCGCCGCGGTGTCCGCGACGGGCGCCCAGAACGCGGGCACCACCCGCGTCTGCGCCCCGGAGTGGCTGGTCCTCGACCTGCTGGTGCACCAGACCGACCCGCCCGCCCGCGCGGTCTTCCGCTGGAGCGACACGGGCTGGACGTCGTTCGCGCAGGTCAAGACGGCCGGCTGCCCGGAGATCCGGGCGGCCGATCCGAAGTTCCCGGTCGCGCTCTGCAAGACGCTGCCCGCGCCCGCGTGACCGGCGCCGTCGCTAGCGCCCCAGCTTCTTGACGACCTCGGCGCCGACCGCCTTCACCGCTTCGTCGGCCTCCTGCTGAGGCATCGGCGAGTTCGAGAAGAACCCCTTGTCCCAGCCGGACACCTCGACGATGACGACCGTCGTGCCCTTCATGACGTGCAGCTCGGCACCGCTGAACGCGCTCTTGGTGACCAGCCGGACCAGCACCGCCTTGTCGCCGATGCCCTTCACTTCGGTCGGCGGGACCGCCGGGTCGATCGGCTGGTACAGGTGGTTCGCCGAATCCCGCGCGTTCTCCCCGGAGTACCCCGTGATCCGGACGCTCAGGGTGGCGTCGCGGACGTTCTCGTCGGGGCCGGGCTTCCAGCTGCAGTTGACCTGCTTCAAGCCGGGCACGTTCGCGGTGCCCGGGCCGCCCAGCGCGAAGCTCGGGAAGCCCGCCTTCTCCAGCACCGCCGCCGGGACCTGGCACTCGGCGGGCACCGGCGACGGCGACGGTGCCGCGCCGGTGCTCGCGAAGTAGTCGCTCGCGAAGATGCCGAGCGGGATGCCCGCGCCGAGCAGCACCACCACCGCACCGGCGATCCCGAGGATCAGCCCGGTCCGCTTCTTCTTCGGGGGCGGCATCGGCCCGCCGTAGCCCGGGGGCGGATATCCCTGCTGCGGATGTCCCTGCGGGTACCCGGGCGGCGGGTAGCCGGGCTGCTGGGGATACGGCCCCTGCTGCCCGTAACCCGGCTGCCCCGGTCCGTACGGCGGTGGTTGCTGCATCGAGCCCTCCCTCTCGAAGCGCGGGTCAGTGACATCCGGGGCTTCGCCCCGGGGCCGGGGGCTCCGCCACCCGGAGCCCCCGAAAGCGGTTAGTGCGCGAAGTGGCGCGTCCCCGTCAGGTACATCGTGACGCCCGCCTTCTCCGCGGCCGCGATCACCTCGGGGTCGCGGACCGAGCCGCCCGGCTGCACGATCGCGCGCACACCCGCCTCGACCAGCACCTCCAGGCCGTCCGGGAACGGGAAGAACGCGTCGGACGCGCCCACCGAACCCTTCGCCCGGTCGCCCGCCCGCGACACCGCGAGCCGCGACGAGTCGACGCGGTTGACCTGGCCCATGCCGACGCCGACGGTCGCGCCGTCCGCGGCGAGCAGGATCGCGTTCGACTTGACCGAGCGCAGCGAGCGCCACGCGAACTCGAGGTCGCGCAGGGTCTGCTCGTCGGCCGGGGTGCCGGTGGCCAGCTGCCAGTTCGCCGGGTCGTCGCCGGGCGCGTTGATCGCGTCGACGGTCTGCACGAGCACGCCGCCGGAGATCTGGCGGAACTCGACCGGCGACGGCGCGATCTCCGGCAGCTTCAGCAGCCGGATGTTCTTCTTGCGCTGCAGGATCTCCAGGGCTTCTGCGTCGAAGTCCGGCGCCAGCACGACCTCGGTGAAGACCTCGGCGATCTGCTCCGCGGCCTCGCGGCTGACCGGCCGGTTCGTCGCGATGACGCCGCCGTAGGCCGAAACCGGGTCGCACGCGTGCGCCTTGCGGTGCGCCTCGGCGATGTCGGTGCCGACCGCGATGCCGCACGGGTTGGCGTGCTTGATGATCGCGACGGCCGGCGCGTCGAAGTCGAACGCGGCGCGCCGGGCGGCGTCGGTGTCGACGTAGTTGTTGTAGGACATGGCCTTGCCGTGCAGCTGCTCGGCGTGCGCCAGGCCGGCCCGGTGCCCCTTGTACAGCGCGGCCCGCTGGTGCGGGTTCTCGCCGTAGCGCAGCACTTCCCCGCGTTCCCAGCTGACGCCGGAGAAGTCCGGGAAGCCGGAGTCGTCCGCGGGCGCGTACACGTTGGAGAACCACGAAGCGACGGCGATGTCGTAGGACGCCGTGTGGGCGTACGCCTGCGCGGCGAGGCGCTTGCGGTCGGCGAGGTCGAAGCCGCCGTCGGCGACGCGCTCCAGGACCCAGCCGTAGCGGGCCGGGTCGACGACGACCGCGACGCTGCCGTGGTTCTTCGCCGCGCCGCGGACCATGGCCGGGCCGCCGATGTCGATGTTCTCGACGCAGTCCTCGGGGCTCGCGCCGGAGGCGACGGTCTGCTCGAACGGGTACAGGTTCACGACCAGCAGGTCGAACGCCGCGATGTCCAGCTTGCGCAGCTGCTCCACGTGGTCGGGGTTGCCCTGGTCGGCGAGCAGGCCGGCGTGCACGTTCGGGTGCAGCGTCTTGACGCGGCCGTCCAGCGACTCGGGGAAGCCGGTGACGTCTTCGACCGGCGTGACCGGGACACCCGCGTCGGCGATGGCCTTCGCCGTGCCGCCCGTGGACACGATCTCGACGCCGGCCGCGTGCAGGCCGGTCGCGAGGTCCAGCAGGCCCGCCTTGTCCGAGACGCCGATCAGCGCCCGGCGGACCGGGCGCCGTCCCAGGTCAGTGCTCACGAAATGTCACCTTTCGTCCGTCCACGGTGCAGCCACCGCGGCCGAGTCGCTCGATCGTTTCCACCAGCAGCCTGCGTTCGACGGCCTTGATCCGTTCGTGCAGGACGTCTTCGGTGTCGTCGTGCTCCACGACGACCGCTTCCTGGGCGATGATCGGCCCGGTGTCGACCCCGGCGTCCGCGAAGTGCACGGTCGAGCCGGTGACCTTGACGCCGGCCTCGAGCGCGTCGCGCACCGCGTGCATCCCGGGGAACGACGGGAGCAGCGCCGGGTGCGTGTTGACCACCGTGAACCGGCCGAGGAACTGTTCGCCGAGGATCTTCATGAACCCGGCCGAGACGACGAGGTCGGGCTGGTACGCCGCGACGGCCTCGGTCAGCGCCTTGTCCCAGGCGGCGCGGTCGGGGTGGTCGGCGACGCGGACCGCGAACGACGGGATGCTCAGGCGCTCGGCGCGGGTCAGGGCCTCGATGCCGGTGCGGTC
This sequence comes from Amycolatopsis sp. NPDC051106, assembly GCF_040682775.1. Lineage (NCBI taxonomy): Bacteria > Bacillati > Actinomycetota > Actinomycetes > Pseudonocardiales > Pseudonocardiaceae > Amycolatopsis > Amycolatopsis sp. NPDC051106. Next base: position 107,258 of record NZ_JBFBBQ010000019.1, read on the forward strand.
GGCGCCGACGGCGACGACCTTGGCCGGGAAGCCGGACCGCCCGGTGGCGTCCAGCACCGCCTGCAGGAGGGTGCCGGAACCCGACGCGAGGACGACGAGCTTCACCGGAGTGGGCAGGTCCAACCGTTGAGACAGAGCGGGCTCCTTGCCGCGGGCGGTGCGCAGCCGGGCGCACGGCGCTTCACCAGGTCACGTCAACCCTAACGGTCGGTCTCGTCCGGCTCGACGTCGCCGCAGGTCTCGGTGCCTCCGGTCACAGCCTCGCCGTCGTCGGCGGCGGCACTTTCACGTGAAAGTGCAGCGTCCTCGCCCGGTTCCTCGGCCTCTTCGGACTCTTCAGCGGCTTCGTCCTCTTCGGACGCTTCGGACGCTTCGAGTTCCTCGACGGCTTCGGCTGCTTCGTCGACGTCGACCTCTTCGGCGTCCTGGAACGCTTCGTTGTCTTCGAGCGCTTCGGGCGGCGCCGGCGGCTCGTGCTCGCCCGTGAAGAACGCGACGAACGAGCCCGGGATGACGATCCAGCAGAACGCGACGACCGACGCGACGCCGACCGGGACGCTCACCGGGTCGAACGGGCCGTCGCCGAGCCGCCCGCCGGACAGCGTCCCCAGCAGGACGCAGCCGAGCGCGACCACCGCGCCGGCCACCGCCACCGCGCGGATGCGCTGCGCCGGGTCCGCGTCGACCTTTCTCAGCGTCCAGCCGACGAGCACGCCCGTCGCCGCCGGCAGTGCCAGCAGCGCCGGCCACCACGCCGCATGGTGCTCGGGCAGCCCGCCCAGCAGCGGGACGCCGGGAACGGCACCGCCGCGATAGCCGAACATCCCGACGTTCAGGTCGCCGATCGAGAAGCCGGGCCCGGTGACGAACGACAGCACGGCCGTCACGGCGTTCGGCAGGTACAGCACCGACAGCAGGAACATCCCGAAACTGCTGCCGAGCGCGGGCTCGTACATGTCGGCGACCGTCCGCCAGGACAGCGCGGTCGCGACGGTGAACACCACGGCGCCGCAGGCCACCAGCACCGCGAGGCCCAGCGCACCGGCCCGGACCCCGCGCAGGGCGAGGGGGTCGAGACGCTCGGCGACGAAGTCCGGCAGCCCGCAGCACCGGACGATGCCCACCGCCGCGGCCGCCGCGGCGAGCAGCCCGGGCACGGCGAAGGCGACCAGCGGGTTCGCCGTCACCGGCGAGCCCTGCGCGCAGAGCGCGATGACGAGCCCGAACAGCGCGTGCGCGCCGGTGATCGTGACGAACACCGACAGCGCTTCGCGGGGTGACCGGCAGCCGAGGCGCACGGCGGCGCCGGACGCCGTCCGCGCGGCCAGGGCGAGCGCGCCCAGCGTCGGCAGCAGTGGCAGTACGCCGAGCGGGTGAACGCCGAGGTCGAGCCGGACCTGGTGCGCGGCGAGCCAGCCGGGCCCGGCGGCCAGCAGCACGCCGGTGCCGGGGAAGACGGTGCGCGGGGCGGTGAGCGCCACCAGCGTCAGCACGGTCGCGACGGCGGCGTAGCCGGTGACCAGCGGGCCGAGGGCGGCGGCGAGCAACACCCGCACCCGCGCCGCCCGGGAAAGTACGACGTCGGGTTCGAGGTCGCCCCCCGGCTCCTCACGGGAGTCGGTGAGCAGGTCCATGATCCGCACCCTGACATCCCCGTTGGTCCGACCGGGTGAGCCACGCCGCCGCCGGCCGGCGTGGGGAAGCTAACCCACCCGGTCGAGTAACCCCGGAGTGCAAAACACCCGCTGTGACACAGAGCGTCACAGCGGGTGTTTCGGGGACTGCGTCAGCTCGACTTGCCGAAGCCACCGGGCGGCGTGCCCGGGTTGTCCGACGGCGGCTGCTGGAAGAACGAGCCCTGCTGCGGGGCGTACGTCGTGGCCTGCTGCCCCGGCGGCGGCGTGGTCGACGGCGGGTTCGGCGAGCCGTACTGGCCCTGCGAGAACGGCGCCCCCGACGGCTCCCCGCCCTGGCCGGCCGGGCCGGGCCCGTGTCCGGGCTGCTGCTGGCCATACTGCTGTCCGGGCTGGCCGTACTGCTGCTGCTGGCCGGGCTGGCCGCCGTACTGGCCGCCGTAGGACGGCGCGGCGGGCTTCGGCGCCGGCGGCTTGACGACGTCGTACTCGAGGAGCAGCGCGCCGACCGCGGCGACCATCTGCAGGATCCCCAGGATCAGGATGACGGTGACGATGCCGGGCGAAGTCTGCATCCCGACCAGCGCGTCCAAGACGTAGAGCGCGCCGAGGACGCTGAACAGCGCCGCGAACGGCAGCGTCTTCGGCCCCTTCGGCAGCGCGTGCATCCCGGCGAGCAGACCGCCACCCAGCAGGAAGACGCCCCCGAGGCCGACGTCGCCGGCCTCGGAGAAGCCGAGGAAGTACTGCACGAGACCGAACAGCGCGACGCCCAGCGCGAGCAGCAGCGGCAGGTTCTGCGTGAGGCCTGCGGCGCCCGAGGGCGCCTGGTGGGAGTGCGGCGGCTGCTGCGCCGGGAAGCCACTGGACGGCGGTCCGGGGGGCTGCTGGCCGCCACCCTGCTGGGGGTAGCCAGGCCCACCGCTGGGGAAGGTCATCGGGATGCACTCCTGTCGGTTCGACCGGCACTCCGGGGCACGAGGACACCCGGGGAAGACGAGGCGGCTTTGTGTGCGCAGAACGCTAGCGCACTCGCAGGCCACCAGCCCATCAGACGCGTGAATACCTCGGGAGGTTTCGTCCTGAAACGCGGAAAGGCCGGGCACCCTGCGGATGCCCGGCCTCACCAGGAGTTATCCCTCGGAATCAGCCGAGGTTGTTGTACAGCTCACGCGCGAGGACGGCGGTCTCGCTCGGGGTCTTGCCGACCTTGACGCCGGCGGCCTCGAGGGCCTCCTTCTTCGCGGCCGCCGTGCCGGAGGAACCCGACACGATGGCGCCCGCGTGGCCCATGGTCTTGCCCTCGGGCGCGGTGAAGCCCGCGACGTAGCCGACGACCGGCTTCGTCACGTTGTCCTTGATGTAGGCCGCGGCGCGCTCTTCGGCGTCGCCACCGATCTCGCCGATCATCACGATGACCTTGGTCTCGGGGTCCGCCTCGAACGCCTCGAGGGCGTCGATGTGCGTGGTGCCGATGATGGGGTCACCGCCGATGCCGACCGCGGTGGAGAAACCGATGTCCCGCAGCTCGTACATCATCTGGTAGGTCAGCGTGCCGGACTTCGACACGAGGCCGATCTGGCCCGGGCCGGAGATGTCGGCCGGGATGATGCCGGCGTTCGACTTGCCGGGGCTGATCACGCCGGGGCAGTTCGGCCCGATGATGCGGGTCGTGCCGCCCTTCGCGACCGCGTGCGCCCAGAAGTAGGCCGAGTCGTGCACCGGGATGCCCTCGGTGATGACGACGGCCAGCGGGATCTCGGCGTCGATCGCCTCGACCACCGCGTCCTTGGCGAACTTCGGCGGCACGAAGATGACCGACACGTCGGCGCCGGTCTCCTTGATCGCCTCTTCGACCGTGCCGAAGACCTTGAGGTCCTTGCCCTCGATGGTGACGGTCTGGCCGGCCTTGCGGGCGTTGACGCCGCCCACGATGTTCGTGCCGGACTTCAGCATCTTGGTCGCGTGCTTCATGCCTTCGGAGCCGGTGAGCCCCTGCACGATGACCTTGCTGTTCTCGTTCAGGAAGATCGACATCTCACGCACCTGCCGCGGCGAGCTCGGCAGCCTTGTCGGCCGCGTTGTCCATTGTGTCCACCACGGTGACCAGCGGGTGGTTCGCGTCGGCCAGGATCTGGCGACCCTCGACGACGTTGTTGCCGTCCAGGCGGACGACCAGCGGCTTGGCGGCCTCGTCGCCCAGGATCTTCAGGGCCTCGACGATGCCGTTCGCCACCGCGTCGCAGGCGGTGATGCCGCCGAAGACGTTGACGAAGACGCTCTTCACGTCGGTGTCGTTGAGGATGACGTCCAGCCCGGCCGCCATGACCTCGGCCGACGCGCCGCCGCCGATGTCGAGGAAGTTCGCCGGCTTCACGCCGCCGTGCTTCTCGCCCGCGTACGCCACGACGTCCAAAGTGGACATGACGAGGCCCGCGCCGTTGCCGATGATGCCGACCTGGCCGTCGAGCTTGACGTAGTTGAGGTTCTTGGCCTTGGCCTTGGCCTCGAGCGGGTTCTCCGCGTCCTTGTCCACCAGGGCCTCGTGGCCCGGCTGGCGGAAGTCCGCGTTCTCGTCGAGGGTGACCTTGCCGTCGAGGGCGATGATCTTGTCCTGCGGGTCGCGGACCAGCGGGTTGACCTCGACCAGCGTGGCGTCCTCGGAGACGAAGGTCTCCCAGAGCTTCACGACGACGTCGGCGGCCTCGTCGATGATGTCGGCCGGGAAGTTGCCGGCCTTCAGGATCTCGAGCGCCTTCGCCTTGTCGACACCGGCGATCGAGTCGACCGGGATCTTGGCGAGCGCCTCGGGGCGCTCGACGGCGAGCTGCTCGATCTCCATGCCGCCTTCGGACGACGCCATCGCCAGGAAGGTCCGGTTGGACCGGTCCAGCAGGAAGGAGAAGTAGTACTCGGACGAGATGTCCGAGGCTTCGGCCACGAGCACGCGACGCGTGATGTGGCCCTTGATGTCGAGGCCGAGGATGGCTTCCGCCTTCTCCTTCGCCTCGTCCGGGGTCTGGGCCAGCTTGACGCCGCCCGCCTTCCCACGGCCGCCGACCTTCACCTGCGCCTTGACGACGACCTGGTTACCGATCTGCTCCGCGGCGGCCTTGGCTTCTTCGGGGGTGCTAGCCACCGAGCCCGGCAGAACCGGTACTCCGTGGGCGGCGAAGAGATCCCTCGCCTGGTACTCGTAGAGGTCCACTACTCCAGTCTCCTGACGACACGCCACTGCAGGTGGTCCGCGACCGGACCGCGCTGTCGGACCAGTCGAGGTTAGCGACCTGCGTAGACGCAGGGGACTCCGCACCTGGTGAAGTCGGTCACCGTACGCGGTCAGACGGTGGTCCCGCGGTGTGAGACCGCCCACCGGAGAGCAGTTTTACGGCTTCTTCGAGGGATTTCGCGGCGTCGAGCGGGACCACGCGGACGGGGTCGAGCGCCTGTTCGAGGTCCGGCGGCGGCCGCTCGCCGAGCACGGCGACGGCGTCCGGGTCCTCCTGCTCGGCGGTGCGGACGATCTGGTCGACGGTGTCCAGCAGACCGGCGTGGACGACCTCCATGCCTTCGTCGCGCAGCACGCGGCCCAGCGCGACGGCGGCCGGGTCGGGGCGGGCGAACTCGACGACGAGCACCCGCGGCCGCTCACGGCTCACGGCGGCTCCCGGCGGCCGACATGCCGGCCGCGACGAGCAGCGCGACCACGGCAGCGAGCGCGAGCCAGAAGCCGGTCGACGGGCTCGCGTCGCCGAGGGAGCCGCCGACGAGCGGCAGCTCCGCGGCGTGCAGCGCGGTCAGCAGGGCGGCACCGGCCAGCAGGGCGGCCGCGGGCCTGGGCCGCGACCGCAGGGCCAGCGCGGCCGCGCCGACGACGACCACGACGGTGGTCAGCAGCCCCCACGACGGGGTGTCGAAGTTCGACCACAGGCCGGGCGCGACGTAGCCGGGCACGCTGAAGACGGGCAGCCCGAACGCGGCGACGGCCAGCACCCCGCCGGCGACGACGGGGGTGAGCAGGCTGGTGCCCGCCTCGGTGCCTTGGTCGGCGTCCTCGCGTTCGACGACCCCGGTCCCGGCGGCGGCGAGCGCGACCAGGGCGGCGAGCACGAGCGCGGCGAACGTCCAGGCGGCGCCGGCGCCGAGGTCGTAGGTGAAGACGGGGGTGGCACCGGAGGTGCCGCCGAGGTCCGCGCCGCCGAACCCGGCGAGGTTGCCGGCTTGGGTGGCGGTCAGGGCGGTGTTGAGGACGGCGGTGCCGGCCAGGACGATCCCCGCCCAGGCGAGCCCGAGCACCGGCCGCGCTCCCGCGGCGGTCTTCGGGAGGAGCGTCCCGAGCGCCGGGACGGCGACGACGAGAGCGGCGACGAGCAGGAACCACCGGGCGGGGCTTTCGGCGGCGGCGCTGACCGGGGCGGCGGCACCGGGGGTGAGCGCGGTGACGGCGACCTGCGGAGCGAAGGTCCCGACCAGGGCGGCGACCGCGGTGGCGAGGCCGAGCAACCCGGTCGTGAGGCGCCACCAGAAGAGGCCGGGGACCTTGACGTCGCGTTCTTCTTTCGGTGTTTCGCTGAGCCGCGTGAAGGCGAGGCCGGCGGCGATGGCCGTCGCCGCGAGCACGAGGACGGGCCCCCAGGTGACGTGCAGATCGTCCCGGAGGAGCCCGGCCAGCACGGGCGGCGCGGCGACCGCGAAGGCGGCGGCGGTGAGGCCGAGCAGGGTGCCTTTCGCGGTGCTTTCGGACGGAGAGGCGAGCGCGAGGGCGGCGGCCAGCGGCAGCGCGGCGGCGAGCAGCAGGTAGCCGCCGAGGGCGGGCCAGGGCCCTTCGAAGGCGGCACGAGCGAGCAGGAAGCCGTTGTCCGAGCCGACGGGGGCGGTGAGCAGTCCGACCGAGGCGGTCACGGCGAGCAGCGGGACGAGCAGGCGCCAGCGCCGGCGTTCGGGTTCTTCGACGGTGCGCCCGGCCCGCCAGGCGACGACCCCGGCAACCCCGGTGAGCAGCTCCCCGGCGACGAGCAACCAGAACCCGCCGCCGACGGCCGAGCCGCCGATGAAGCGATCGGGGAAGTAGAGCTCGGGCCGGATGGTGAGGGGTCCGTTGACGGCGAACTGCAGGTCGAGCACGAGGCGGCCGGGAGCGAGGGCGGCCAGGCCCAGGAGGAGGCCCTTGGCGAGGTCGGGTTTGTGAGCGGCAGCGGTCCAGATGGCGGCGACGACGGGGATCAGCGTGAGGATCGCGAGCCACGGCCAGCTGGTGAACCCCGGGCCGGCGGCCGGGGAGACGGGGACGACGGCCGCGGCGGTGAGGGCGATGGCGCCGAGGGCGGCGAGGGCCAGGGCGATGGCCAGGGGGCGGGAGGGGGTGGTGTCCTCGGCCCAGGTGGGGGTGGGGTCGGCGGGCTCATGCTGCGCACTCCCCGCGCGAGTTCTCGCAGGGCTGGTTTCGGCGTTTGCCGCGCGGGTCGGCCCGGCCTTCGCCGCATCCGCGGATGCGGCTTCGCCTCGGCTTGTCGCCGAGCGAGCGGCCCCGGCCTTCGCTGCACCACCGGGCTCGGTGCGAGCGGTCGCTGCGCCGGTGGCGCCGGTCTTCGCCGCGTCCGCAGGCCCGGCTTGCGCCGGGTCGGTGGGGGGTCGCCCGACTGGGGCTTTCGCCGATTCGGTGGTTTCGGCGGAAGCCTGCCGGGAAGTCTGTCCGTGAGGAGGCTTCCGCTTGCCGGGGAGACGGGTGGCCGCGGGGTCCTGCGGGGAGGCCGGGGAGCCGGGGGTGCTCCCGGTCGGGGGCTCTGAGCGTGGGGGCATTGCCCGCGAACCTAGCAAGTCCGGCGGGTGCGGGAGGTCCCAGCGGGGCGCGAGTCGGCGAGCGGTGCGGCGTGTGGGACAGCGCGGGTCGAGGAGGGGTGCGGCTTGTCCGGGGATGCGGGCCGTCGGGGTGCAGGTCGACGAGGGGTGCGGCTTGTTCGGCAATGCGAACTGTGAGGCGGCGCAGCGACGCGAACGGGAACCGCCCGCGAGTGGTGAAGCGGCGCAAGATGAGGCCGAGGCTCCCTCGGAACCGAACGAACCACTGATCACCGTGTCGGACGCAGGGCTCGGTCACACGTAACGCGTGAATCTCCGCGCGCAAGCCCGAGAAGTCGGACAAACCGGGCGCATCCGAACCCAACCACGGCGCGAGTCGGTGAGCGGTTCGCGGGCGTCGATGAACGGTCGACTTACGCCAACTCTCGAGCCTTCGCCGGGTGTCGGCTCAAAGCCTTCGCGCCCGCTGCCGACCGCTGCGAGACGTCGAAGATGTTTGAACATCCCCTGGCAAACGCTTATTCCGGGGCCCTGAGCCCTAAACGCCTGCCGTCGGTCCATAACCGCCCGCAAGAGCTGTAAGGCATGTCACAACCAATGCAGTAAACCCTCTCTAACTTTGCGTAATTGCTACAGGTGGACGCAAGATCCACGCCACCCGATCGGCCGCCCGGCAGGGCAGATCTTGCTTACGGCGGTACCCCTTCGTTACTGTCCCGGGGTCCCCATTACAGTCAGGTCACGAAGTAGGACGACGAGCGAACCACCCCCGAGGTTGGCTCACCGGGTTCCCCCGCCCGCAGTCCTCTGGCCCGGCTCCCCGACGATGGAAGGCCCTGTCTTGGCTTCACACCGCTCCCCCGGCGGCCAAGCTCCTTCCCCGGCACTGAAGGACGCACTCGAAGGTGCGGTCGTTCGTGTCCGGGGTGCGCACCGCATCGCCCCGCCCTCCTCGGCCCTTCGCGGCCGTGTCGTGGTCGCCGCGGTGGCGGCCGGCGCGTTCGCCGCCGCAGCTGCGGGCTCCACCCTCAAGACGGTCACCGACTCCGACACCGCCGTGACGCCCCTGGCCAACAGCCAGGACGCCAGTGCGTCGCTCACCGCGGGAGGTGCGGGCACCGGGGGCGCCCCCGAGCTCCTGCCCACCGGTCACGCCGTCGACGCCTCCGCCGAGGCCGCGAAGCTTTCCGACAGCGCTTCGATCACCCAGGCCCGCGAGCAGCGTGAAGCCGACGCCGCCAAGAAGGCCGCCGAAGAAGCCGCTCGCCCCAAGACCTGCCTGCCGGCCCACGGCACCTTCACCTCGGGCTTCGGTGCCCGGTGGGGCACGAGCCACCTCGGCATCGACATCGCCAACTCCATCGGCACCCCGATCTACGCCGCCTCCGACGGCACCGTGATCGACGCCGGCCCCGCCAGCGGCTTCGGCCTCTGGGTCCGGGTGCAGCTCGACGACGGCACGATCCAGGTCTACGGCCACATGAACAGCTTCTCCGTCAAGGAGGGGCAGAAGGTCAAGTGCGGCCAGCAGATCGCCGAGATCGGCAACCGCGGTCAGAGCACCGGCCCGCACCTGCACTTCGAGGTGTGGCAGAACGGCACCAAGAAGATCGACCCCCGGCCCTGGCTGGCCGCGCGCGGCATCGTCATCTGATCCGTTCGTTCCGCACCGGTGGCCCGCGAAGGCACGCCACCGCACCGGGAAACCCGGCTGTAGAGCCATGATCCGCCGCCGAGGGCCGACGACGCCCCTCACCCGGGCGGACATCCGCTCCAGCCGGGACACCACGGCACTTCGAGACCGCGGGGGCACACGAGCCCCCGCGAAAGACAGCACGTAGTAGCGCACGGCCGCGATAACAGCCCGAGCGTGACGGATTCCCTTCGTGGAGCGGTGAACCGCAGCCGTGATGCGCGCGGACCGCCACAGCGCAACCGGCGACGAACGCCCGCGAGACGCGGCCGAGAGCTCTCCAGGCCGCCCCAGGCCCCTCGGGACACCCGAGACCGCGCCCGGCCCCGCCGAAGCCGCCGAAAAGCGCCTCAGCGCCCGGAAACGGCTAAGGCCGCCCACCCGGCAAGCGGCGGATGAAGTACGCCACCGCGACCTGCCACACCGTGCACAGCTCCGCGGACCTCCGGACCGGCAACCAGCCCCAGGGCACAGCTCCCCCTGCGCCCCCCGCGGAGCGGACACGCGCGGCACGACGCGTCGTCCAGCGGCGTCCCCGGCCGCAGGTGACACATCGCCCGTCCGCTCCGAGCTCGTGCTGCCTGAGCAGCGCTCGCCAGGCGGCGGCCAGCCGGCACGCCTCCGCTCCCGCACGCGAAGGGTTTCCTGAAGCCCCCGAAGGGTCCGGACCCCGATCCGGAACCACTGACCCCAGGACTCCTCGCAGGTGTTTTTGTACCCCTTCGGCCAGCAGGTGAAACAGCACCGCGTCCACACCACTTTACCCCCTCCGTCGAACTCGTGTTCGATTACGGGGTCCGTTCTACCGGTGGGGTACGACGATTCCGGCGGCGATCGCCGGGATCGCCGCCGGGTTCACTCGGACGGGTATTAGAGCTTCACCATCGGCACGCTGCCGATCAGCATCAGGCGGACCTTGCCCGCCGCGCCGAAGTCGATCGTCGCCGTGGCGCGCGGGCCGACGCCGTCGCACGAGATCACCGTGCCCAGGCCGTACTTGTCGTGGCTGACCCGGTCGCCGACGTCCAGCTTCAGCGCCACCGTGTCCTTCCAGCCCTTGCCGAAAGACGGTGTCCCGGAAGAGGAAGACGACGAAGAAGACCGGCGCCCGCCCCACGTCGTCGCCGCGCGCGGAGTGCCGCCACCCCGCGAGCCGGACCCGAAACCGAACCCGGCGCTGGAGGGCTCCAGCCGCCGCCAGTCGACGAGGTCGCCCGGCAGCTCGTCGAGGAACCGCGAAGCCGGGTTCATCGACGGCTGGCCCCAAGCCGACCGCGTGATCGCGCGCGAGACGTACAACCGCTTGCGCGCCCGCGTGATCGCGACGTACGCCAGCCGCCGTTCCTCGGCCAGCTCGGTCGGGTCGCCCAGCGCGCGCATGTGCGGGAAGACGCCGTCCTCCCAGCCGGTGCAGAAGACCACCGGGTACTCCAGGCCCTTCGCGGTGTGCACGGTCATCAGCGTGACCACGCCCGCGCCGCCGTCGCCTTCTTCGCCGCCGTCGGGCGAAGGCACCGAGTCGGCGTCCGCCACCAGTGACACGCGCTCGAGGAACGCCGGCAGCGATCCCGGCGCCGGCACCCCGGGCTCCACGACCAGCTCGGCGTTCTCGTCCGCGACGACCTCGGCGGTGATCTCGGTGAACTCCCGCGCCACCGTGACGAGCTCGTCCAGGTTCTCGACGCGCGTGTGGTCCTGCGGGTCTTCGGACTCCTCGAGCTCGACGCGGTAGCCGGTCTTCTCCAGCACGGCTTCGAGGACGTCGTGCACCTCGGCGCCGGCGGTGATCAGGTCGCCGAGCTCGTCGAGCATCCCGACGAATCCGCCGATCGCCTTGACCGAGCGCGGGTTCAGCAGCGGCACCTTGCCTTCGACGGCGTCCCGCAGCGCGGCCGCGAACGAGATCCGCTCCCGCTCGGCGTGCGTCGCCACGACGGCTTCCGCGCGGTCGCCGATGCCGCGCTTGGGCACGTTCAGCACGCGCCGCAGGCTGACCGTGTCCTCCGGGTTCGCCAGCACGCGCAGGTACGCGATCATGTCGCGGACTTCGCGCCGCTCGTAGAACCGCACGCCGCCGACGACCTTGTACGGCAGGCCGAGCCGGATGAAGATCTCTTCGAAGACGCGGGACTGGTTGTTGGTGCGGTAGAAGACGGCGACGTCCGAGTAGTCCGCTTCGCCCTTCTCCGCCAGCGCGTCGATCTCGCCCGCGACGAACGCGGCTTCGTCGTGGTCGTTGTCCGCGACGTAGCCGACGATCTTCTCGCCGTCGCCCGAGTCCGTCCACAGCCGCTTCGCGCGGCGGTTCGGGTTCCGCTCGATGACGGCGTTCGCCGCGGACAGGATCGTCTGCGTGGAGCGGTAGTTCTGCTCCAGCAGGATGGTGTGCGCGTTCGGGAAGTCCCGCTCGAACTCCTCGATGTTGCGGATCGTCGCGCCGCGGAAGGCGTAGATCGACTGGTCCGCGTCCCCGACGACGACCAGCTCGGCCGGCTCGACGCCGGAATCGTTCGGCGCGGTCCCGGCCAGCTCGCGGACCAGGGTGTACTGCGCGTGGTTCGTGTCCTGGTACTCGTCGACCAGCACGTGGCGGAAGCGCCGCCGGTAGTACTCGGCGACGTCCGGGAACGCCTGCAGCAGCGAGACCGTGCGCATGATGAGGTCGTCGAAGTCGAAGGCGTTGGCCTGGTTCAGCCGCCGCTGGTACTCGGCGTAGACCTCGGCGACGCGGCGCTCGAGGTCGTTGGCCGCGTTGGCCGCCGCCTCGTCCGGGTCGACGAGCTCGTTCTTCAGGTTCGAGATGTGGATGGCCAGTGTGCGGGCGGCGTAGCGCTTCGGGTCGATGTCGAGATCCCGTGCCACCAACGTGATCAGCCGCTTGGTGTCGTCCGAGTCGTAGATGGAGAAACTCGACGACATGTCCAGTGTCTTGGCTTCACGGCGCAGGATCCGCACGCACATCGAGTGGAACGTGGACACCCACATCGCGTTCGCGCGGCGCCCGACGAGCGCGGCGACGCGGTCGCGCATCTCGGCGGCGGCCTTGTTCGTGAACGTGATCGCCATGATTTCGCCGGGGTGCACACGGCGTTGCCCGAGCAGGTAGGCGATCCGGCGGGTCAGCACCCGGGTCTTGCCCGATCCCGCGCCCGCGACCACCAGCAGCGGGCCACCGGCGTGGGTGACGGCTTCGCGCTGGGACGGGTTCAGGTCGTCGAGCAGATCGGCCTGCCCGCCGGAAGCGGGCTTGCGCGCGGGGGTCTCGGCGGGGAGATCGAAGAGGGTGTCCATCGTCTGTCCACGCTACCCCGGGCGGGCGGGGCTCCGGCAGAAGCGTGCCGGCGCGGCCGTTCCGCGCGGGCTACCGCGCCGGGCGTAGCGGCAGGTGTCGCCTGGCGCCCGACGCGCGGCGGGCCCGCCGCGCGGAGCATCGGTCGGCATGGAAGACAACCGCACCGCCCGCATCCGGGCCGCCGACGCCGATCGCGAACGCGTCGCCACCGCCGTCCAGTCCGCCGGCTCCGAAGGCCGGCTCACCCTCGAAGAGGTCGAAGAGCGCCTCACCCACGTCTACAACGCGCGGTTCACCGACGAACTGACGACGCTCACCGCCGACCTGCCGAGGCCCGCGCCGGCCCGGCCCGGCTTCCCGTTGACCCGGGCCGCGCTGCGGCGGCACCCGGCGCTGCGCCTGCACCTCGCCGTGGTGGTCGCGATCGCGGTGCTGGTGATCGTCCGCTGGGCGGTGCTGGGCGCCGGCTTCTTCTGGCCGGCGTTCCCGATCTTCTGGCTCGCGGTGAGCCTCTTCGTTCATGCGAGGGTGCGCTCGTTCCGGGAGCGGCCCGGCGCGGCTGTGCCATACTGAACCAGTGCGGCACGCAGAGCGATTTTTTTACGGGACCCGGACTCCGGCTCCCGTGATCGCGTAGTGCCCGAACCGCCATCACGCCAGCCCCGGAGTCCACGGACCCGGGGCTGTCGCCGTCCCAGGGGCCGGATCCGGGCACCGAGGGAGAGGTCCCGATGAACGCACAAGCGACGAACGCCGACGGCCAGCCCGCCGAGCACACCCCGGCCGGGGACGACATCGCGGCGCTCCGGCAGGAGATCGACTGGCTGGACAAGGAGATCCTGCGGCTGGTGAAACGCCGGGTCGAGGTGTCCAAGACGATCGGCGCCGCGCGCATGGCCGCCGGCGGCACGCGGATCGTCTACAACCGCGAGATGGACGTCCTCGCGCGCTACCGCGAGCTGGGGCCGGACGGCCGCCAGCTGGCGATGGCGCTGCTGAACCTCGGCCGCGGCAGGCTCGGCCGGTAACGGTTGTCCGAATTCCGGGTCTTCCCTGAGGCATGGACGGCCCGGCTGCGGGCAGACTGGCGTCATGGAATGGCTCGTGAACCTCATCGCCGTCATCGTCGCGCTCGCGAGCGTGCTGGCCGCGCTGGGCCATGTGGGGTACCTGGCGATGCTGAACAACGCGGCGGGCAAGCGGGCCGGCGGCGCGCCGGTCGCCCAGTACGTCCGCGGCCGCTGGGCCGTTGCCGGCGGTACCACCGCGGCCTCGCTGTTCGCCTGGTTGCTCACGGCCGGGGGATCGACGCTCGACATCGTGGCGATCCTGGTCGCGGCGGGTAGCGGCGTGGTGGCGACGAAGGCGCTGCAGTCCACTCGCGACCGTTACCGCACGGGTGGCTGAACCACCTGAGCTGGCTTGATGGCGCTGCGTGAGACTGCGTAGGGTCACCTTCCCCCTTTCGGTCGCGCCCGACCGAGTGAAACCTCTGCAACTTGCAGGTTTGGGGGCGACTTTCTACGCCGGATGCTCCTAGGGTTGACGCCGTGAGGACCCTTGCGTCTGGGTCGGGCGAAGCCCGGGAGGGCGGGGGGGGGGACGGCCCCCCGGCCCCCTGCTGGCCTAGC